>JAFGQL010000150.1 GCA_016935695.1 Spirochaetales bacterium | reverse complement strand
TGGGCGACAATGGATTCGAACCATCGACCCCTTGCGTGTCGAGCAAGTGCTCTAACCAACTGAGCTAGCCGCCCATTCGGTATTATATGTACACAAAATCGCCCATTATTTCAAGCTCATGAGCACTCTTTCAAGGACTTTTTTACGGTCGAGTGGTTTTACAATGTAATTCTTTGCCCCGAGTAGCAGAGACTTTTTAACAAGGTCCTGTTTTCCCAGAGCACTGATCATGATGACACGGGCGTCTTTATCAAACTCAATGATCTTTTCAAGGCTCGTAACGCCGTCCATCTTGGGCATGGTTATATCCATAGTGACCAGATCGACATTGGGATACAATTCCTTGTATTTTTCCAGTCCTTCCTGACCGTCCTTGGCCGAACCAACCACTTCAAAACCTTCAGAGGTAAGTATCTGGCTTATCTGTTTGGTAACAAACATGGAATCATCGACTACCAGTACACGGTAAGAGCCGCCGTCGGGCTTCTTTCCTTCTGGAGGCCGCTCATTAATATTCGGAAAATCCATTTTTGTTTTCATAGCTTTCTCCTATGCCCTCTCTCGTATGGCGACATTTATTTCCATTTTGCCAAGACTCAGATTAACCGGAACGATCAAGGCTTCCACCTCGGTATCGGTCACTTCCATGTTGTCACCGGTGAATATTGCAGGCGGCGTAAGGTCAAACTTGAAACCAAGTTCGTGGAGTTTAGTAACCGCCTGGGCGGTTATCATATTCGCGAGCTCGGTAATGGTCGCTTTCCCCAGTTCGTCCAACGTCTTTAGTTCCTCACCGTTCATGCCTGATGCAATAGCTATGGCTGTATCCTTTGTCATGTCAAACAGCACTCGCCCTTCCACATCCCCTGCAAGTCCGACGATCGCCGCGACACCCAGCACTGGTTGTGAGGTAGATTTCAAGTACAACTCGCCCCTTTCGATTTCGGTATCCAAAACCTCTTTCAAGATGCTGAATGCCGCTTCAACAAAAGGGTTAATGTATTCAACTCTCATACATTAATCTCCTTTATAAACAAAATACATCGATCCGTCGTCAAAATAATACTATACATTTTTCTTTGTATACGCAATGACAGCCCCGTATTCACGCGCCGTCCAGTCCATATCCGGAGCCTTCTCGTTAGCGCCTAAAAGCAGGACACCGTTGGGTTTCAACTTTTCCCAGAATTCCTTTAAAAGCTTCTGCTGGTCATTTATTTCCATGAAAGACAGCAGATCCCGTGCAACAATCAGATCCACTTCCGGAAAGGGATTGGGGTTGAGTATGTCGTGGTACTCAAAAAGGATTACATCCCGTATTTCCGGGACAATCTGAAATCCGTTCTTTGATTCGACAAAATACGGGGCAATATGGCCGGGGATTTCCTCTTCCCGGAAAAACAAATTGGGCGCGGTAGATATGCTTAAAAGATCGTTGTCGTTTGCCCATACCTTTAGTGCGGCATCCGGAAGCTTTTTCTTGAGGGCTATGGTAAGAGAATATGTCTCATAACCTTTGCCGCACCCGGGATTCCATACGGTAAAGGGCCCGTTGCTTGACTCCGGGAGAGCCTTGGTAACGGCTGCCATATAGTCGTCATCCCACATCCGGCCGCTTGAGGGGGAATAAAAGGATTGAAGGTACTGGTCTGCGTCAGCAACATCTTTCAGCTGAAGGCTTTCCGCGTCAGAACCCTTCTCCTTTTTCCATACATTGAAACGCTGTTTTACCCAGGAAAGATTCAGGTCCGTTACACGGAACTTTTTAAACGTCTTCAGGGTGTCAACAATGAATCCGAGGTCTACATCATGTTCTATTTCTTTATGTACCTTCTCGGAACTCTGCTCGACGGTCTGCTTTTCCGCTTGTGCTTCTTCCTGGGTGTGGGCCCCGAGTATCTTTTCCACATCCAGTATGATGTAGAGTTTGCTGTCGTTCTCAACAATACCTCGGATAAACTTGATGTTTATATCCCCGAAGAGCGGATGAGGAGGCTGTATGCTCTTGGACGAGATCCCCACCACCTTGTCGATGGAATCCACAATAACACCGATAAAATAATTATCCAGCCGAAGAATGATCATGTCCTCCAGATCACCCTCTTTCTTTTTTACCGCGGGCAGGTGGAACATGATGCGCAAATCGATTATGGAGATGATATCGCCTCTCAGGTTATGTACCCCCCGCACATACGGCGCGGTATTCGGAACATAGGTAAAACGCTCGGCCTTGGATATTTCCTTGACCTTCATTATATCGATACCGTATTCCTTTCCCGCCAGGGAAAACGTGACCATTTTAAAGTCAACCTGCTTCGCAGTCTGGAGGGCTTCCGAGTGTTCTTCAAGCTCAAGAATTGTACTGTTTTCTGTTTCCATATTGCGATTCCCCTACCTGATGGTTGCTTCCCGCTTTTTCCGGTCTTCTTTTTCCGTACGGAAACCCAGTTCCAGAAGCTGGCTTACGTCGATAATCAGCGACACGGTGCCGTCTCCCAAAATTGTGGCGCCGGCTATCCCCGGCGAATTGGTATACTGGTCCTTGAGCGGTTTAATGACCACGTCTTCCTCACCGATCATGGAATCCACCATAAGACCCATCTTTTTGTCCCCGCTGCCCACAATGACAACAAAGTGGTAATCCTTCTCCCCGTCTGTCTGAATTTTAAACAGATGATTCAAACGGATAAGTGACACAACGTCATCACGGACATCAAAAACTTCGTAATTGTCGATCAATTTGATCTCGTCGGGGCGTATACGGTGACTGTCGATAACCGAAGTTATTGGTATGGTGTAGACCTCTTCCCCGACCTTGACCAGAAGTCCCTGTATAATTGCCAGGGTAAGAGGCAGCTTTATCGTCAGCTTTGTCCCGATGCCCTTCTCTGACCAGACAGACACGCTTCCATTGAGTTTTTCTATCTGCTTTTTCACTACATCCAGTCCGACACCCCTTCCGGAAATGTTGGTAATGGATTTAGCGGTGGAAAAACCGGCTTCAAAAATAAGATTGAAGGCCTCGATGTCCGAAAGAGCTTTGTTCGGATGAATGATGCCCCGTTTGATCGCCTTTTCGCGGACAGTTTCAACATCAATCCCCTTCCCGTCGTCGGCAACTTCAATAATGATCATATTGCCTTCGTTTCGTGCGGTAAGAAGAACGGTACCTTCGGGCTCTTTCATGAGTGCTTCACGTTCTTCGGGCATCTCAATCCCGTGATCCACCGAATTGCGCACACAATGAATAAGAGGGTCCAGAAGGTCTTCTATAACCGACTTATCCAGTTCGGTGTCTTCTCCTTCTATGACCAGGTTGATTTTCTTATTAAGGTTTTTGGATACATCCCGTACAAGCCTTGGAAACCGGGAAAAAATATGAGAAATGGGAACCATACGTATCTGGAGGACCTTCTCGTGGAGTTCTCCCGTCAGACGTCCAAGATTTTGTGAAGTATTACGGAACTTTGCTATCGCGCCTTTGAACTTGCTCTCGAAAGCATCGAACAGACCGAACAAATCACCGTAGGCTTCATTCATTTCCCGCCGAATTTCCTTTAAGGCCTCGCCCTTGTGAAGCCGCTCAAAATATACCGGTATATCTTCGAACAGATCTTTCAAACGCTCTTTATAGGTAAGCTCCGTATTCTGAAACTCAATCTGGGTTTCGGTAAACTGGTTACTGATCTGGTTGAACGTTGCCTTATTAATGACAGCTTCAGACACTGAATTCAAAAGGTCGTCGATACGGCTTGAATCCACGCGGAGAACAGAGGAGCTGACAGTCTTGCTCTTGGCCGGTCCCTTTGCGGCGAACATCTGGTCCTGGGCACGCAGGGCATCCTCCGGGTTTTCTTCGGTTTCGACTGCCGGATCCGATTCATCCTGACTCTGAACGTCCTGTGCAGCAGCATCTTTCCGGGAGCCAGCGGGCGCCTGGCCGGATTCTGACTGCTGCTCCTTCTTTTTCGCGGCTTTTGACTGTTTCGGCGCTTCCTGAGCGACCCCGCCGCCGGAATCCTGGCCGATGTCGGTTATCTCAACCACATCAACATTCGTGACGACATCCGGTATGGTCGCCTTTTCCTTAATACGGGAAAGCTCATCTTCCGATCCAATGAAATACTTCACCACAGGATGATATACATCTTCGTAGAGGGCTTCAAATTCAGGATCAGTTTTTAATACCTGCCCCAGTTCTTTTAACGCGGAAAAAATCTGTATACCGCCGACTGAATTCATGGGATTTGATTCATCGAAACTGACGGTCACTAAAATGAGTTTTTCAGATCCGGACAAAGCTTCTTTCAGCTCATCGTAATCAAAACCGGTAAGACCGTGATTTTTAGCAGGGGGAACATCCTTCTGTTTCTTAGCTGCCGTAGGCTGTTTCTTTGTACCGGTTTTTCCGGTCAATATGGCCTGCAAGGCCCCCTTGGTGGCACTGATATCCTCGCTGTACACACTGCCGTTGCTGCGGGCCTCTAACATGGCCTTAATGATGTCGATCGCATCCAGCAGCGTATCGACCGCTTCCTCGGAAACGACAATTTTGCCGCTCCGGATATCATCCAGCACATCCTCTACCACATGGGTAAAGCCCGACAATTCAGACATCTGAACAGTGGCGGCACCGCCCTTAAGGGTATGGGCAGCACGAAATATTTCGTCCACCGCTTCCTTACTGGCGGGATCATTCTCCAGCACAAGAATGTTCTGTTCCAGGGTGTCCACCTGAAGCTGGGCTTCCATAAAGAAATCTTTAAGAAGCTCTTCATTGTTTGGATCTAAATAGTCACTCATCTTGTATTAAATACTTATATATCTGTGGTACTAAGTCAAGCACGATTTTGCTTTAACGCTATTAATTGCAAATCCCTATCCTTTTGCATAAGCGCCGGGTTATAATGGTCGATAATAGAAAGGGAGTCCTTTGAAATTACTTTCTGTGGGATGTAGATTACTATTGTAGGAGGACCATTCTCTCATGAGATTTTGTCCACGGCATATTCTTTTTCTTTTGAGCCTTACGGCCTTCATAGCCGGCCCCGCGTATTCGGCGAATTTGACCGTCCCTCTGTTTGAACTTATAACCCGCGGTTTTATGGAGGACGGTATTGTGGTCCTTACTACCAGAGGGCTGGTGGATCTCCATATTGCCGGGGGGTACAAATTCGGAGGTTCCGTTACCCTGGGATTTGACAGCGACAATCTTGACCAGGCTCAAAATGAGCTGGAAACCACTGCTTCATCGTCAGAAATAGCCTCATATCTGAACAGTGTCCCCTTTCTGCAGTTCAAATCTGCGGAAGTGACCATCAGAGATATCGGCGGAGTTCCTTTAAATTTCAGCTATTTTACCGGCCATAATGCCATTTTCGGTAACGGTGACGAGTTCCGCCGCCGTTTTGGAACCGGACCCATAGGCACCATGGTACGCGGTTTTTCTTATTTTCCCGAAGGACTTATTTACGACGGGCTGTACCAGGTAAACGGCACCGGTTTCAAACTGGACAGTAATTTCGGAAGGGATTCCATTCATACCGAATTCTACACCTACCAGGACGCATATCTCGGCCGCGGTTATTTCTCCAGCCACGTCAGGTCCCTGTACAGCCGTCCGGACATGAAAATCGAAACCTACGCGGGTGTCTCTTACCCCGTCAATCCGTACGGTCTGTATTCTGCAGGAATGCTCATTCACTATGCTCCGGGATCCAGGGCTTCCTTCTTAACCCAGGTTGGCATTCCCCGGTTTATACCGCAAACCGATACCCTCTCCGTCGAACATATTTTCTTTCTATTTGAACCGCGGCTTCATTTCTCCGCCGCATCCCTTATACTCACCCTTTTCTGGCATCCTGAATACTACAAGGAATTTGTTTTCTTACCCTATGAAGAATCCGGTTCTGTGGATATGAATATGAATCTGCAAATCGGTAAACCGGAAATAACAGTCGTAAGCGGCGGAATAGAAGGAAACGTATCTTTCGAGACAGCAGGAGAGCGTGAGCTTACCGCTCGGGTATCACCTTATGTTAGTCTCATAACCGACGGCGTTATTTGGGAAATGAAACTCAACGGGAATGTATTTCCTTTCGAAATGGATTCATTAATAGAAGCGTTTATTGGTGTAAGGGCGGAATTTTAAATGAAGATAAAAATATTATGGTGCGTCATCTCTCTCATCGCGGTTTCATTTCAGCTGCCGGCATTGGAAGTTGGATCTTTGTTTCATTTCAGTAACCTTGATTTCAGTAAAAACCGGGATTCGGCAGATACCGATATGTCCGGTTATGATTATGTCTGGGGCCTTACATTATATGGAACTATACCTGTTTCTGATTCGATGTATCTGAAGATCGGTAATTTCTACGACCCTATTCTGCAGAATACCGTTTACAACCTCATAGGCTTTGAGCAGAATTACGTGAAAATTCTGGTGGGCCCGTTTTTCGGCATTATTCATAACAATGACAATCTTATTCAGTCCGGCCTTTCGACTACGGTACGTATCGATCTGCCCGGCGTGTTTTTTTTGAGTTTTATGGCCGATTCCAGTATCGGCGGCCGTCTTGTAAAGAAAGGCGATTACATACAGGAGAAGAACGGTATAGAAGCCGGATTCTACGTGCCTAACGCGGTGTGCTCGGTCGGCCTGGAAACCAAAACGTACACCCGGAAACATACAAGCTCTGAACAGGTTACCGGCTTCACCGAATACTTCTTTAAAACCGATATTTTCAAAAAAAACGTTCCCTACAGGATATTACTAACTTTTGCGTATCAGACCCAGACAATCGATTATGTCACAGAAACACTTACCACGACCCATACACTGAACTCCCTTGTAATGGGTACAAAGCTGACCGCCAGGGTAAGTGACAATGTTCAGATCATTCTGGACCTTGAAAGCAATGTATACTCATTCGGTTCTGCCGAAGACATTGTTCTTTCATTACCGGATTCAGGTCTTGGGATGTATCTGTTCAGGTCCTCCACCGGCGTTGTAGTGAACTTCTGATAGCGAACACACATTTATCTGGCCTCAAGGATCAAGGAACGCACTTCCATTTTTTTTTACGCCTCAGCCAATATCACTCACTTGTCCTGGTTATTACTTTGGGCGGGATACACTTCACGGCCAACGCACAACATTAAGTACATCTTGCAAGGCCGCGGGTTAATAAAAACTCATGTTATATGATAAAAAAAACCGGCAGCCATATTGACTGCCGGTAATAGTGTTATAACTTATATCTTATTCAGTTTCTTCAGGAGCTTCTGCTTCTTCTTCGTTGATCGCTGTTTCCTGGTGCATCTTTTTCTTTTCAAGATACTGAAGCACCTGAATATTGCCAAGACGTTCGAACTCAGCAGTTCTTCTTGAGGTTTCACGCTGGTCCAGGATACCCCACAGAGCTTCATGGTCAACATCGCTTTCCAGGGTAAGCACTGCAAGATCATAGGTCATGGTGATGTCTTTCACATAGGTTATGAAATCACCGCCGGACTGTGTTGAATCCTTGTAAAATACCAGTCCGATAAGCTTGCGCATGGGTGCAGTCCGGGGATAAAGGGGGAACTTCTGAATTTCGCGGTTCCGCACTTCTTCAATGTAGTTGGGGTTTTCCCAGGTAAGGGTTCTCCATCCGTCAAAATCAAGATAATCAACAAAGATGATCTGTTCCTGGTTATTCTGGTCTTTCAGAACAAGGCCCAGTCCGTTAGGGAAATTGCTGCCCAGAATGTTTACTGAAACACTCTTGATGACACCGACATTCTTAACTACGCCGTAGCCGGTAAACTTGTCACCGTAAAGGTCGGCATCGTCTTTCTTTTCATAGGCAGGAATTTCAAACGGAGGTTTGATCATTGCCCATGAATTGTAGGGCTCGTCGGGAAAGTGTACGCGCACACCCATGATGGTTTCGCCTGCATACTTCCTGGAGGTTTCTTTTACCGGTGCTTCCTTTGTATAGGAATAGCGCTGGTTCTCTACTGTTCTGGAAGATGATGCAAGAACAACACCCCAGTTTTCTATGGCGAGTGAAGTTCTCATCGCCAGTTTTTCTTCATCAGTAAAGCTGCTGCCTGCCTTGTCCGCAAAGTCAATGACAGTTGCTTCATTCTGGCCGTCGTCGGTGTCAGCTGTCAGTATTGCAAAGTCTATCAATACCGCTTCTTCTGCCACAACTGTCCAGCTTAATGAACACAGCACTAATAAAAGAAGAAGTCCGAATCGTTTCATTCAATGCTCCTTATCAACATTATTTGCTATCGTTAAGTAAAATTATACGCATGCCAAATCTTTTGTCAACGAATTTATTTTTTTTGTGGTTTTTTTCGGCATTTCAAAAAACCTTCTAACCGGCCGGCTGCGTGTATTCTGTCGCCTTTTTACTCTGTGTCCGGGAAACCGCGTGGACCTGTATGCCGTCTATAGTAAAAACAATTCTCCGGACCGAAGGGAAATTGTAAAAAATATTCCGTGAAACAAGATCATAGGTCTCAGCGTTCAGTGCCGTTTCATTGTCGTTGAATGCCATTTCCCGTCCAAAGGCTATATACACCGTACGGTCCCGGTACAACACCAGGTCCACCGGCCCGTCGGCCGTGAAAACAGGCGAAAAATTATATAAATGGGGACCGAGTACCATTTCCGCGACATACCGGGATATGCGTGACTCCAGGGAAAAACCTGCGGGTATATACCGGGAAATGCTTTTTTCCGTGTCCGACATGAGTTCCCGGAAAAAGAATACCCGTTTTTCGTATTTTGCAGGAGCCAGGGCATAGGCTGCAAGGGAGACTAAAAAAACCAGGACAAGCCCCCCTATGCTCAGATACTGTACTCTTGCTGTATTCACGGCCTGCTCCTTGATTGCTTTCTGCGGTCTTTAATTGGTAAAACCTTTCGTGGTATCAAATGTATCTATATAATCAGTCAAACCATTATAAATGCCATCGGTCAGGCGGATCAAGTAATCCTGGCGGGCCAGCAGCTGCGCTTCCTCTTTATTTGTCACAAAGCCGATCTCTATGAGCACCGAAGGCATCATGGCGTTGCGCACCACAAACCAGCTTTCCTCTTTGAGCCCCCTGTTGTCACTTTTCCCTTTCAATGCCGTATCCATACCATTGAGTATGCGCTGGGCGAGTATGATGCTCTCCACAGTGAATTCTTCTTCCAAAACCGTGTTCAATATGGGGGCCAGGTCCTTTTTATCCGCATCAAGGCTGTCTGGCTTAATGAGGTCTCTGCGGTAATCCGGCGGCAAATACCATACCTCAAAACCGGAGGCCCTTGAGTTCAGGGATGCATTGGCATGGACCGAAACGAAAATCATGGCCTCCATTTTTTCCAAATGAATACTATTGGCTATTTCAGTCCGTTCCTCAAGTTCAAGGTAGACATCGGTGCTGCGGGTCATTTTGATCTGTTTTTGAGGGTACCGTTGGGAAAGCTTGTCAAACAGCATCTGAGAAACCGAAAGGACCAGGTCCTTTTCCTTGAGACTCAGCTTTGCACCGTTGTCGTAGTGGGTACCGATGGTACCCGGATCTTTCCCGCCATGTCCGGGATCTATGACAATGGCCGCAATAGAGAAATTATCCGCATCCTCGGCGCTTTTATTAAAAATGTGCTGCAACACTTCAGCGGTCTCCCCCGGTACCGTGATAGATCCATCAGCGTTTCTGAACATAGGTCGGGATTTAAAACCGAGAGTGTAATCAACAATGAAAAACGGCACATCAAGGCTGAAAACGACAGATGTATAACCTTTCTTCAAAATGCCCAGATCGCGGAAGGGATCGAAACGGTACTCAAAACCCTGTTCTGCTATAAAGGTTTCAAGACTCGTGTCTCCCCAGAGGGATAACCCATGAAAGATTATGAGCAGTGCTATGCTGAAACGTACCCGTCTCCTGTTCATGTCCAGGCCGAAAGCCACTCCTTCCAATCGCCTTTCCTTAATCGGAGATCCAGGGTCTGGAAGAACCATCTGCCGCCCTGGGCTCCCCCGCGCATAATTGCAAGCCATGCCGGCCTGCCGATGCGCCATCCGGTTGTTCCTTCCATGATATCATATTCTGCAAGTTCACGAAGTACATCTTCAAGACGGTCTCCGTACCACCGCCCCCTCCCGGACCTGCGGCTGCTGAGGCGGCACAGCAGGGGACCGATGCCTTCCTGCGGTTCGCCATACCACAGGGGCATGGAAGATATGCAGCGCTGCAAAGGTCTGTCCATCCGGAAATATGCCCCTGTATGGTTATGGGCGGTAAGAAAATCCATGGTATTACTGTTGTCAGGTTCCAGTTCTATACAGACATTGCGGCATGCTTTCAGAACACTCGATCTGGCTGCCTTCCTCGTTGCTGCCTGGCCGATGAAGTTGCCGCATTTTTCCACGTTGTTCCTGGGAAACACGACAATGTCACCGGGCTTCACGCGGGAAAAGTGGTTTTTGATATGGGGAAACGCCAGGGCTTCCTGAACACCCCTCACCCTTTTCACCTTTCCGGGAACTGATATATACGCATGTTCCGCGCAAAAACAAGATCCCGGCCGGAACCTGTCGAAGGGAGGGTAACCGAGGGCGATCCGTATGCCGCCCATGGCAGGAAGGATCCCCGCGGCGTAAGGATAGGTCCATCCGGACATGTATCCCCCGGACAGCCGGGCGGCAATCTCTCCGACAAAGGCGCCCCGGGCATTCACCTTTATGTCACCTTTTGCTGCACCCTCGTGTATGCCTATGGCCTTGATGCCTCTGGTAAAGACATCCACTATTTTTTTCTGGACAGCGCGGGATGCTGCAGTAGGCATGGTATGTCCCATTTCTATGAAATACGGGGGAAAGGTAATGTGCCGGTCGGCAATCCCGCATATATATATACGGCCTTTCCACACAAGGGCGTCAATACTGTATTCGTCCCCTTCTATGTACTCCTCGACAATAACCCGGCCGTTCCGGGACAAAGAAAACGCGTCCAGAACGGCCGCTCTGCATTCATCCAGAGTATCGACCCTTCGTATACCCCGGGCTCCCATATTGTCCACCGGTTTCACCACAAGGGGGTATTCAAGTCCCTTCAGAGTCCCGGCCGAAACAGACTTTTCTGTGCTGATTCCGCCGTGTTGTGCGTCAAAATAGACAAAACGGGGAGACGGCACCTGCTGCCGGGAGAAGGCCTCCCGCATCAGGGCCTTATCGGTCGCCGCAAGGGCTGTTTCATACGGAATGCCCGGCAGCCCCAACCGGGCGGCGACCCAGGCGACACTGGCAGAGAAATCAGTACCGGCAGTAAAGACCCCGTCCACGGGTATATCCGACTGTGCAGCAGACAAGGCAAGCTGTTCCTTGTCCTTTAAATCTACATGCAGAAAACAGTCGGCGTCATACCGGCCGGGGGCCGATGGGTTTCCGTCGGCAACGGTGACGTACAGGCCCATCTCTTTTGCCAGGTGTATGGCCGGGAGCTGCATAACGCCGGCTCCGAGTATAAGCAGATGCTTTCCATATAATTGTGTATCCACAGAACTCATGTACTGATCTGCTCCTCTTTCTTCCCGTGCGCGGCTGGACTCATTTTCCGGGCATAGACTTCGAACGTATCACCAAGGTGAAACGAAGCCGCGAGGATTGTCAAGAGCCTCGAGGGAAGCAGCCGCAGGATGAAGGGAAAGCGCTGACGGTGTACACCGGTCGCCCGCATTCTCACCACACGGTAGCCGTATGCCGCAAGCAGTTTCCGTACGCTTCCAGGCGACAGAATTGTCCAGTGGTCCTTGGGACTTGCCGAAAGAAACTCTCTTCGGTCGGTACACGAAGAAATACCGCGGTAGTTCGGCGTGGAAAAACAGAAGAGCCCCTGATCGGTATTCAGCCGCGACACCTGGCGTAAAACTGGTTTCAGGTCCTCGAAATGCTCAATGACATACCACATGGTAATAATCTCAAAACTGCCCAGCTCCTCTGCGGCCGGCTCCGAAAGGGGGAACGGGCTGCACAAGGCGGGAATGCCGAGGGATTCAGTCACATAGGCGGCTGCCTCTTCGGAAATATCCACCCCGACAGGGTCGCAGCCCCTTTCTTTTGCCGCGGACACAAATGGACCGTAGGCGCATCCGATATCCAGGAGACGCGGAACCGGATTTTTGTGTCCGGTGATTCCTTCCATGACCGACAGACGTGTCTTTCCCATTTCCTTTATATGATCAAAATCTTCCAGATACGTTCTGCCGTACTGCGCAGTGTATTCATCGAAAAAGTAGGCGGTGCCATAGCTGATACCGTGGGGAACCGCCCGTACCTGATACACAAGCTGACAATCAGCACACTGGTAAAAACTCCGTTCCGGGAACCGCTCCAGACAATGCCGGGTACGGCTGCCGCAGCCCGGACATTCACGGGGTTGAAGGGACAACCGGGACAGGAATTCGGGCAGACTCACTGACGGATCGGCCTCCTTGTCATTGCCTGTTTCATTTATACAGGCTTGTGCCAGGCCTTTTTCCAAGGCACTTTTCAGCCCCGGGGCGCTTATGTTCCCGGTACCTGCTACCTGGAATCCCGAAGCCCGTGACAACCGGGAATGATAACGTGACGGGTTTACGTGAAACACGGGGACCCCCGCCTTGCGGCATTCAAAGGAGGTAAGTCCGAAAAAAGTGATCACAATGTCATAGGTATGCAGAAGGAATGAAAGATTATCCGGATTTTTGATGATGTGCACACCATCTGCGGCATACCCCGAGAGGTCCCTGCCGAACAAGGGCCCCTGTACGGCGTGGATATCAAAGGGCCTGCCCCCCAGGGGCCCTCCGCCTTCCCGGCGGAGATCAGACAGGGTTCGCAGTACTTTTTCCGTCAAACCACTGGCATCTTCGCCGCCAAAGGTCACAAGAATTCTTACCTTGTCAGACGGAATACTCCCTTGAGGTTTTTCGGGTATCCGCGGGTCCAGTCCCAAAAGGGGATCATACAGATTAATGCGCCTTTTCCCGGCGCCGGGCAAAAGATCAATCAGATAATCCATCCGGGAATCCGGTGTTCCCTCATCCAGGGCTACTATCGCGGCGTGTTCAGGCAGCGAGGATAGAAGGGCCCGGTCCGTGGCGCGCTGGTCCAGTACATAGAGGTCCCAGTCACCCCCCAGGTTCGTCACCGAAAGCTTTTTGGAAAAACCTGGCATGAGGGAAGCGAGTTCATGGAGGGAATACCCGGTACCATCAGACCTCTCCGGTACATACACTTTTGCCTGGATACTGCTGTCGGTACAAAAACGAACACAGCGCCGGAAATGGCCGCTACCGTTGCCTTTCTTGAGGGAAGGTATGAACAAGACCCTTTTTTTCTGTGGCTGAGACATCAACGGTGATGCTCCGGCGATACCTGTGAAAGGACGTTCCGGTTTTTCAGATACTCACAGAGCACCCGTGTATCTATGGGGGAGTCCTTATACAGATCATTATATATAGTCAAAAGCCGTGAATAATCCTCGGATGTATCCAGGGTTACCTTGTGCCCTGGTGCACAATAGGCATCCGGGGCCTGAAGCCGTTGTACCCGGAACGACAGGGGGTTCTGATAAATATAGGGGCACACATGCTCCCGGTGGTAGGACTCCTGTGTACATTCAGCCGCTTTCTTCAAGGCGCTTGTTCTGACCACCTCTACCCCTGTCCCCAAAGGCGGCCCGTCAAAAGCCAGATAGTCCTCCTCTTCCCGCTGCTGCAACAGCATGTTTGCAAGGGCAGCAGATACCAGGGGATTATCCCCGGTGGCGCGGACTACTGTGTCCACTCCGAAATATTCAGCGCCCTGGATATACCGCAGAAGGACATCCTCTTTGGGCCCTGTAAACAGGATAAAACGGCTGCCCTTGACCAGGGGAGCAAGGGCGTCTCTGCTCCCCTCCTCTGTAACAAGCACGAAAACCTGGGCCTGTATGGGAGACAGGGCGTCCATGACCTGCTCACAGACGGTTTTTCCTCCGAGGGGCAAAAGGGCTTTTCCCGGAAGTCGTGTAGAATCTATGCGCACCTGCAAAAGCACTCCCGTCATGCAAGATCCCATAAATCGGTAACGCTTACCGCGTCCTGGCTGAACCGGAAAGTATTGAGGTCAACCCATTGACGTACCTCATTGAATTGTTTCAATGCCTTTGAAAAATGCAGCCCTGATTTCAGGTAAAAGGGAATGAACTTCCACTTGCTGAGTTTGCCGCAGTCACCGTGAAAGCGGACCGCTAGATTTTTCAGAAAAAACCTCAGATAATCGCTGTCAC
This sequence comes from Spirochaetales bacterium, assembly GCA_016935695.1. GTDB lineage: Bacteria > Spirochaetota > Spirochaetia > JC444 > Marispirochaetaceae > JAFGQL01. The sequence continues at coordinate 8,406 of JAFGQL010000150.1, read as the reverse complement.
GGGACGAATCGAAAGAAGGCGGTTCCTGGCTGTACGTAAGTTTAAGGGCGGGCATGGACAGGATCTGCTCTCCCCACATGAAATTGCGGAACCCGAAATCCAGTATCTGCCAGTAGGGGTTTTTGATGTTTCCGTCGAAACCGCCGGACAGAAGGAATTTTTCCTTGTCGTAAAAACCGCAGTAATCGAAAGGGTAAATACTCGGTGCCGGCGCGGTCCCTGTTTCTAAAGGAACAATTTTAAGGGAATGCTTGTAAAAGGCCGGGCCAAGAAGACTGGGAATCGGTTCTCCCCGGGTGTCTTCCAGACTTGGGACCCTGCATAAAAACGGGCGGGACTGTATTTCCTCAAACACGGCAGCCGGAACCATGTCCCTTTTAAACGACAGATCGTTCCAGATCACGCACACGAACCTGCCGTTCGCTTCTTCCAATCCTACATTAATCTTTTCGCCGATGGTGGCGGTTTTATCTGGCTGTTTCCGGTCTTCGTGGAACTGAAGAAACCGTACTTTAGGAAATTTACGGGTCAGGTGTTCAAGATCAAAGGAAGCCGAGCTGCTCTCCAGGGATAGAATTTCTCCGAAACCCGTTTTTTCCAGATTCTGAAACAGGTCCTGACGGTATATACGCCCCTGGCGGTTGAGGATAAGAAGGGTGAATTTTTCCGGATACCGCTGTATTTTGTCCTGTTTTTTCCCGCCGATAACCGTGTAGGGAATTTGCAGCGGCTTAGAAGTTATAGGTATAGTATTCATCGCAGCCTTCACAGATGCCAGGATACCTCTTTTTGGTGTGATCCATAAACACCGGCAGAGCGCGCTCCCATATTTCCTCGACAGTATCGGTAAACATGTTCCCCAAGACCCGGGTCTTTCCTGCGTCTTCTTTGCACAGAGGAACAGTACCGTCCATAAGGACAGTCAAATCCCGTTTCAGATGCCAGCAGACATTGCGATGAACAGGAGAAATATCGGAGACAGTGTTTGAGGGAAGAAAGCCGGCAAACCAGTCGTATTTCTGAATAATGATGTTGTCTGTCCGCTCTTTCCAGAAGCGGTAGAAAGGTTCCAGGACATCCTCGTTTTCCTTCATGCGGACACACTGTACATAGGCGGTTGAAGGAGCTTCCTTTACCAGGAAAGATGCAAAATCAAAAGCCTCGTTGTACCCTTCTCCCCGGAGACGGGCGTAGAGTTCCGGTTCTGGTGCGTCCATGGATACAATCCACAAAAGCCCCGGCCCGCATTCCTTAATAAGTGCAGCAACATGTTTCTTGTCCCAGCCGATACCGGAGGTTTCAATCACGACAGTAAAACCTTCCGATACGGTACCTGATGCCAGGGAATAGATGTCCGGATGCAAAGCCGGCTCACCGAAGGGACTTAGACTGACATACCCGCCTTCCATGAATGATTTCAGCTTTTTGATAATAGCCATATAATCAGCATACTTCATGTAGTTCCGGTCAGTAAGAAGAGACGGATTCATGACGGGGTACGGACAGTAAGAACATTTTTGGGGACACCCGTCGGTCAGCTGAATGGATGCATACACCGGAAGACTGCGTTGAAGCTCCTCGCGGCCTGTAATTACCGAAGTCAGTACTTTTTCGTCGACTTCAGGTTTTTCCGCGGTGCATGCCTGATAGATTTTGCGGGTAACCAGGAATTCCTGTTTGGTGTCCATTCCCAGGGTCAGACGGTATGACCGCATGTCGACATCGCTTATTTTAGTTTCTAGATCGAATGAATTTATGTCCTTGCTGACCAGATCGAATAGAGCGCCTTTTTTTAGAACCGTATCATCCTTGTCACAGAGGTTGTTCAAATGGAGGATTCCTTCCCGTGACAGTATTTCCGGGGCAAATCCTGAGGGGTATCCTTCGGCAAAGGTATATTCGGCATGATAGGTCCGGTGGTCCCTGATCATTTCTGCAGTAACAACCCCATTTATGAGGGGGGTGTCGTTGTGGATGTAAATAATATCCGTGATCTCATCAGACAGGGACTGAGCAAAAGTCAAAAACCCCTTGACCGTTGAACAGACAACAGACTGCCATGGGTAACCGGCAGGGACCGTGCCGTCAGCAGATAAATAGTACACGTCTGCAATGTCGGAGATCTGTGCTGCATAATCGGCTACACAGTCAAGGGCGCAGGTACGTGCATCATTCAAGGCGGCGGAAGGATAAGAGGTATCATTCCTGCCGTTTATGCATAGCGCGATACTCATACATCTTTTGTATCGTCAATGACTGGCATAATCAAGGGGTAGCGCATTGAAAAGAGACAGAATATGCCATATATTGAGGCACAACAGCCTGCCGTACCGCGGAGGCACATACCGGAAAAAGGAGGGCCCGATGAACCAGTTCAGCGCCCATGTAACAAAAAACCGGGAAATAGCCCTGGATTATTATGAACTGTCCTTTATCTGGTCGGCGGACAACACCCCGGAACCGGGACAGTTTATCACCCTGCGCTGCGGCACAGGCACGGCCCCCCTTCTTAGAAGGCCCTTTGCACTTTCCTCATATAATCCGGAGACAAAAACCGCCCGCATCATATATCAAAAACGCGGAGAGGCCACAACCCTCCTAACCGCCAAACATCCGGAAGACACAATAGATATTATCGGTCCACTGGGAAACGGATTTCCGGCGCCTTCTGAAGGCTCCCGGCCCGTACTTGTTGCCGGAGGCATCGGTCTGGGCCCTGTTCTTTTTTTGGCAAAAGCCATGAGGGAAACACAGACACCGCCGCTTTTAATCTTCGGCGCGCGGAATCGGTACCAGGTGCCCCTTGAGATCATCGAACCCTTGTCGGCATCAATCGACATTGCCGTATGTACCGATGACGGATCCCAGGGTTTCAAAGGCACCGCGGCCGACTATCTGCAGGAACATTGTCCGGAACATCCCGAGTTTTTCACCTGCGGCCCCCACCCCATGATGAAAGCGGTGTATGATCTAAGCCGAACCTGCCGCGCACGCTGCTGGGTTTCCATGGAACAGATCATGGCCTGCGGTGTAGGGGCCTGTATGGGCTGCGCCATTGCGGTAAAAGGAGAAAAACCCTTCGCGCGGGTATGTGTGGAAGGGCCTGTGTTTGACGGCGACGCCGTCGTCTGGTAGCGATAGAAGGAATATACGCGTATGAGTACCATTAAACTACAATTGAACATCGGCACAAAAACACTGCCAAACCCCGTAGGCGTGGCATCGGGGACCTTCGGATACGGCAGCGAATACGAAAAACTGATAGGTCTGGAACACCTTGGCGGGCTGTACACAAAAGCGGTAACCCTGGAACCCCGGCCCGGCAACGGCATCCCCCGGATTATCGAGACCCCGTCCGGTATGCTCAATTCCATTGGCCTGGCAAACGTCGGACTGGATGCCTTCGTACGCACCAAGCTGCCCTACTTCAAGACACTCAAGTGCCCGGTTATCGTCAATGTAGCCGGGTCCAGTGCAGACGAGTATCTCCGCCTGGTGGAAGCCCTGGAAGAATTTGATGAGGTATGGGGATACGAGATAAACCTCTCGTGTCCGAATGTCAAGAAAGGCTGTCTGGCCTTCGGCAGCGACCCCGCACAGGTAGAGACCCTCACTGCCTCCCTCCGCAGTCGCACCGCAAAGCCCCTGATCATAAAGCTCACCCCCAATGTCACCAGCATAGGCTCTATCGCGAGAGGCGCGGAACAGGGAGGGGCAGACGCGGTAAGCTGCATCAACACCCTCCTTGGCATGGTTATCGACATTCGTAAAAAAAGGCCGGTACTCCAGAATATGACAGGAGGCCTCTCCGGACCGGCTATCCGGCCCGTCGGGGTTGCCGCTGTGTACAATGTAGCCCGCAGCGTAAAAATCCCTGTCATTGGTATCGGCGGTATCATGACGGCATCAGACGCAATTGAATATCTCCTTGCCGGTGCCTCTGCCGTTCAGGTGGGAACCGGGACCTTCGTTGACCCCGGAATACCCGAAAAAATCCTGTCCGGCATTGAAACGTACATGAAGGAAGAAGGTCTGGCCGACATGGGATCTTTTCACCGTTTTATTACCTAACATGACAGATGTTTCCGGGTCCTGTTGACAAAAGAGATTTATACAGGTACTTTGTAATACAAAGTTACTTTTTTATTCAAAGCTATGCTGTCCGGTCCATTGAAAACCGAAAGACCCTGGTACCGGATGAGGGAAGGAGAACCTATGGGAATAATTGCCATAGTACTGGTTCTATGCGCCTGGACTGGATCTGCCGTCCTGATATGGCAGTATAGCGGCTGGGTTTACGGCGCGGTTGAAATCATCCTCATTGCCGGCGGTCTTCTGACCGTTTCCTTTGTCTACTGCACCCACTGTCCCCTCCACAGAAAAGGCTGTGTCCACGGCTTCCTGGGAATACCCGCGCGATTAATGAAAGACCGCTGCGCTGAGCCCTATACACTGTCTGATTATATCCTCAGCCTTGGCGCCCTCCTGCCCATGATCGTGTTCCCCCAGTACTGGCTTTTTAAGTCACCGATTGCTTTAGCGGCATACTGGCTCATTCACGCGGCCGCTGTCCTCCTGATCCTGAACCGTGTATGTGTCCAGTGTACGAATGCCGGGTGCCCGATGAACAGACAGCAGCGCGGCTTCCGCGATTGACGTTTTATTCCGGAGACGCTAAAGAGAAAAGGCGGAAGGACACAAACCCTTCAAGGGGCATCCGGCACAGTCGGGCTTCCTGGCCTTGCACCAGTCCCTGCCGAGATAGTTCACATACATGGACAGATCTGTTTGAAGTTCCGGCGGGATCCTCCTTGAAAGGTCCTCTTCAATCTTTACCGGGTCTTTTTCTTCTGTAAGCCCCAGGCGTCTGACCACCCGCATAAAATGGGTATCGACTATGACCGCCGGTTTTCCAAAACAGTGCGCCAGCACAACATTGGCAGATTTCCGCCCTACCCCATCCAGGGTCAAAAGCTCATCCATAGTACCGGGTACTTTTGAATCGAAATTCGCCACAAGGGCCATCGCCGCTCCCCGTATATGCCGTGCCTTCATCTTGTAAAAACCGGTACTGCGTATGAGGTCTTCAATCTCCGAGAGGGAACCTGCAGACAGGTCGTGGGGTGTGGGAAACCGGGCGAACAAACCGGGAGTAACCTTGTTTACCTGGTTGTCGGTAGTCTGGGCGGACAGTATAACGCTGACAAGGAGCTGGAAAGGGTTTTTATGCGCAAGCAAAGTACGCTTTTGCCGGTAGGTGCGGGACAGGAGTTCATGTATGCGGGCAATCACATCTGCAAAAGGCATGCTGCTGTTCATGTTATTCATGGAACTTACTCATATAGCTTACTCATGAACCTTACAACGCGGGAATGGTTTCTGCAATGTCCCCCCCCTTCCCGGCACAACGATTATTCTGCTGCTTGCATATCAAAACCTTCCCTGAAATACCCGTTTACCGCAGGCGCGAGATACCGGCTGTCCCATGTGTCCTTGGACAGCAAGGTCGCTTCACGGATAAAATCCTCGGGCTCGCCGCGCAGGCCCATGGAGATGTGGTACGACTCAAGGGTTCTGGATGGGTCCGAATAGGTAAATGCGCCGAATGAAGAGGCGGTCTCACCGGAGATGGACACCCATTCCGCGAAGTCCGTAGATCCCGTGTTTTCGATATAAAAAGGGTCCTCTGCGTCGGAAAAATAGCGGTTATTCCCGTATGACATGTTCTCGAACGTGTACAGGTATGCCACGCAGGAAAAGGAAGTGCCGCCGTTATCAATCCGGTTATTACGTATGCTGACGTTCAGAAACTGGGGATTTCCAACCATCCTGAAAGGAAAACCGTTTACATTTTTTAAAAGGTTCCCTTCGACGGTAACATCAGCATTCGTTCTGCCCGACAATTGTATGCCGTAGGAATTTTCATACAATGCCTGATTGATGATACCGTTAGCGGTGATGCGGGTATTGGAATTATCCTTCACCTCAATACCCCATCCGAAATTCCTGGTGGTCATGTTTGACCGGCCGATATTCGTGAAAATATTGTTTCTGATGTCGGTCTTGACAAACCTGTACTCATGATCGGTATTCCCGCCGATGCTGATGCCGATTTCCCCGTCGTAATAAAAATTATTGTCTACGATTGTATCAATCGATTCATTCGGGCCGTTGGAGTTGAACTTGTTTCCGATGCTCGAGGGCCGCAGGAACAGATTTCCGTATAGCCGAACCTGATTGCACTGGTTGATATAGGTGTTGTGATTGAACATGGTGGCCCCGCCGGTTTCCCGGGTATTCTGCCCGTCCCCCTGTACCAGCCAGCCGTTATGATCGAATACACATTCCTCGATGAGCAGGCCGGTCACTTCGTAGGCGTACAGCCCCTGGGAATGGGAGGAAGTACTGTAGGCGCGGTCAAAAACACAACGCCGGATTTTTATGTCGGTCATTCCGTCGGATTCATAGCGCTGAATGACAGCCCCGCTTCTATGGTAGGAAAACCTGCAGTCCTCCACCAGTATGTCAGACCCTCCGCCGGTAAAGCCCAGACCGACAGGTCTGTCAGCATCCGGGTCATGATCGGCAGAAGCAGGATCACCGACAGAGCAGTAAAACTCAAGCCCCATGAGCCAGATATGCCGGACATTCCGGCCGCCGGCGAAGGAAAAGCCGGCATTTCCTTCAAACCGCGGCCGCGGACCTGTTCCGTAACTTGCGATGACCATGGGTTCGGTTACCGACCGGCCGGACAGTGTCCAGACCGGCGGCGGGTCCAGCCAGACATCTCCCTTCTTTAAGAGAATATGATCGGGGAATCCGCTTCTGCCGTCATCTTCCAGCATTTCCCATGCACGGCCGAGGGTGGCCAGGGACGTCCCTTCCGTAAGCCCGTCGTTGGCATCATCACCTTCGGTACTGCTTACGTACAAGATAAGGGTATCATCCGAGGAAGGAATTACTGTCCAGCCAAAACCGTCGGCAGGAGGAACAGTGATATCGTCAAAATCGGTATCGGTCTGCGGTTCTTCAAAAACACCGTCCTTGTGAAAACTCAGCACCATGTTTTGGGTACAGCCGATAAAGAATGCCATTATCATTATGCACAAAAACCGGAGAACCCACGTCATGCCCGAACAAGTTATAATCATATGATACAGCCTATCACATACTCCTTATACATGCTCATCAACAAAACCGGACCTCTCCTCATAAATACAATAAGGAAACTGCTGTGTATCCTGTTCCACACACCGGTCCTCCTTGACCATGCAGGGACATCTCCGTATACTGGCCTTCAACATATATACGGGATGTAGCCTAGTGGCTAAGGCGCCTGCTTTGGGAGCAGGAGACCGCCAGTTCGAGTCTGGCCATCCCGACTTTTTTCTTTCATACATCCCGGGTTTCCGGGTTTTTTTTTACCGTTTTATTTCCTTTTTTTTTGCTCCTATTGATTAAATTCCAAAAAAGCGTTACATCGGAATCATCTTCCCCATAATAGTAAAAAGGCGCCCCGTATATGAACAGTGAATTTACCCCTAAACTATTTTCTATCCTCCGGAAGGGAATTACCCCGGACCGATTCAGGAAAGAAATCATCTCGGGTATCATCGTCGGCATCGTTGCCCTCCCCCTTTCCATTGCCTTCGCCATAGCATCGGGCATATCACCGGACAAAGGAATCCTTACCGGAATTATCGGAGGGTTCATTATTTCGTTCCTTGGAGGCAGCCGCGTACAGATAGGCGGCCCCACCGGCGCCTTCGTCGTGATAATCGCAGGGATTGTGTCGGCCCACGGGTACGACGGTCTGCTCATCGCCACCCTCATGGCCGGAGTTTTCATGTTCCTCATGGGGGCCTTTTCTTTAGGTTCCCTGCTTAAATACATTCCCCATACCCTGATTACCGGATTTACCACAGCCATCGCCGTAATCATTTTCTCTACCCAGATAAAGGATTTCACCGGTATGCAGACAGGAGCGATACCCGGAGATTTTATTGGCAAGTGGTCGGTATACATTGCCAATATCGGCTCTGTCAGTTTCTGGCCCCTTCTCCTTGGATGCGCGACCATCGCCATCATCGTGGTGCTCCCCCGGTTCTCTACCAGGATACCTCCGGCATTTGCTGCCATTACCATCACCACCCTCGGAGCCTGGATTTTCAACCTTCCGGTAGAAACGATCGCATCCCGCTACGGCTCCCTGGCTTTTTCCTTTCCAAAGCCGGGATTGCCCGTTCCCAGTCTTGCCACAGCAGCCTCGCTGGTCGTTCCTGCCCTGTCCATAGCAATCCTCGGCAGCCTGGAATCCCTTTTGTCCGCAGTGGTCGCCGACAGTATGATCGGAGGCAAGCACCGCTCCAACATGGAACTGATTGCACAGGGCACCGCCAACATCAT
>JAFGQL010000149.1 GCA_016935695.1 Spirochaetales bacterium | reverse complement strand
TGTCGACAGCTGCAGGTATCGAGTTTTCCGGCCACATGGAAGACCTGTACCGCGCCCATGCCCTCCTTCATGTCCCCTCCCGGATCCTAATGGAGGCCGCGTCATTCCGGTCCGGCGCCGTCGAGGAGCTGTATAAAAAAGGGTTTGCCCACACCTGGGAGCTGTATCTGAACCCCCGTATTCCCCTCAAGGTCCATGCCCGGGTACGCAACAGCCGTATTTCCCACGAAGGCTCGGCGGCCGATACTCTCTTTCAGTCAATTGCCGACCGTTTCTCCGATCCGCCCTTCAACGAACGGATCCACCGGTATACCGGCCGGGACGATGAGGCCGACACCCGGAACATTCAGCGGATCTATCTGAACATGGAAGAAAACCACTGCCGTATAACCCTGGACACAAGCGGCGTGCATCTCCATAAACGGGGTTTCAGACAGCTCAGCCCAGACGCACCTATCCGCGAGACCCTCGCCGCCGCTTTCCTTCAATGGGTGTTCAAGCGTACCGGTCCCCGCGCCTGTGTCCTGGACCCGATGTGCGGCTCGGGCACCTTCCCTGTGGAATGGGCCCAGTGCAGTTCACCGACCAGCTGCTATAATACCCAGACCCGCCGGCCTTTTCTGTTTGAACAGCTACCCTGGCACCGGCCGGGGGCATGGGAATTCAGCCTCCGACAGCCCGTATCTCCCGTCCTTCCGCCCCTCCCTCTTTTCGCGTCGGATATCGACGCAAAAGCCGTGGAAATCGCCGCTGCCTATCTTGCTTCAGCCGGACTGTCGGACCGCATTTGCCTGACAACGGGGAATTTTTTCACCCTGGATGCCGCCATGTACCCCGGCACGGAACCGGGACTGATCATAACAAACCTTCCCTACGGCGTCCGGAAACCGGAAGGGACCGGCGATTTTTACCAGAAATTCATCCGCCATGTCAAAAAGTCCTTCCCCGGATGGTCTGTAGCCTGTATCGGTCCCGAAAACGTACTCCGCGGCAGCCTGAAGGAGTCTGTTTCGTTTTTTAACGGCGGATTGCGGGTAATTGGTGGTATCCTCGATATATAATAAACGCCGTACTGCCGATACTTACAGTACGTAAACCGGCAGACCTGAGCACAATTGTACGACGGCACGGAACGCAGGAGATGTGGACTATGGGCAAACGGCCGCCCGAACGGTATGAGCCGGGAGAATTACAGCGGACCCGTAATAATCTGGGCGAGGTATCAAAAGAAGAAGCCCGGAACCTCGCCAAAAAACTCGGCGGAGAAGTAGGTGTCGAGAAAATTTCCCCGGAAATAGAAAAAAGCTACCACCGCCTGAAAGCGATCAACCGCCGCAAAGGAGAAGATCCGCTGGATATAACCCCGCGGGAACACTCTCCGGGACAGCCGGTATTCGCGTCCCTTTCCCCCCTGGAACCCTCGTTCGAAAAAATAAAGACACCCCGCCTGGGTTATCTGGAACGAATGCGCATTAATTTTCTCCTGGCTGATCCCAACTTCCGCATCAAATCACGGACAAATGCCTATCTGGCGCTGTTGAGTTTCGCCGTACCGGTAAAGGACACCCTGGCAAGCAGTTTCATTACCGAATTCGACTCCCGCTTCTATACATCCATAGAAAACCTGGTGTTGTCGGTCCGCGGACTGTGGGCCATTAACAAAAACGAAAACATACGGAACATCCGCCATCCCGCCTATCTGCGGATACTGGAAATCTTGCGGACCTGGGACCTGGAAGTCATAAATTCAGAACTGGCGCGGCTTCAGAAAAACACCCGAGGCCTTTCGGTCACCGAGGCAAAGCGTCTTACCCGCGCGGTGTACCGCCCCTTGATAGTACTGGGAAACCTGGACCTTCACCGCCACATTCTCAAAGCCGTTAAGCATCTCGCGGACCTGAATTTCCTGGGACTGCCGAAAAACAGTCCCGAAATCGGCCGTATCAAGCGCCTGTACGCCACCGCCAAACAGGAACTCTACCAGGTGTTCGCTGATATCCGCAAACAGCTGTACCCGCTGCTGCTCAGACTTTCAGGCAGCCATTATTACGAGTTTGAGGAGTTTTTCTCCTACGCCCAGACCAGTATCTTCTCTTTTCTTTCCATAACCGACCAGGATGTGCTTTCCCCCTTTGACGACGCCCTCCTTGCAGAGCAGCTGCAGATGCAGGATGAAGAACTGCAAAAAGAGGAAGAAACATCCGATGAGGCCTATGACAATGAACAGGAGGCGGCGGTCAAACCGGTCGGTGTGGAAAAAGGGTTGGCCTTTCTGGACGCGCTGTTCCCCGAGGCCGGGTTTCTTGCCCTGGACACCTTTCCCGACCTGTATGCCTACTTTCAGCCCATTTTAAGTTTTCCCGGCGGCCTTGACCTGATCAGTCCCAGAAACCCGGTACACCAGGTTATGGTTATAGCGGCGATTATAGAGGAACTGTTCTACGGTTTCAGACCGGTAAAATTCGGTGAGCTCATTCTGGATAACGGCCATTACGAGAGCATACAGCCCCGGATGGACGATATCATTTCCCAGTGGCACAGGTTTTCCGACGAGGTGCTCCATCAGAACTACCTGCCAACCCTTAGCGATTACTGCCGCCACATTGAGCGCAATCCCGACATCCGCTACGGGGAATACGGAACACGGATGGAAGCATTCCTTCAGTTTTTCGTGAGGAAATACGTATTCCCCCATCTTCACATGTTCACCCTGAAAAGCGCTAAAACGCCCTTTCCGGAAAAACTGTACCGCGTATACGAAGAAACGGCCAAAACAAAGCGGCTTTTGGAAGACATTCTGAACAGCGATCTCATTAACGCTATCCCGCCGAGCATCAAGAACTCCAACGCGCCATTCGTGTTCGAGATCGAGAACCATGTATCCAAACAGCTGCGGAAATACCTTAAAAGACGGGGCCAGGAACCGAACAACCGGAACCTGATCAACTGCACCCTCCTGACAGTGACAGTCCTCGATTTTCTGTTGAACGACTTCGACAACTTTCTATACCAGAGCGAGGCGTTCACCCATTACCGTCACGAGGAAGCACGGGAGGACATCCCCCTGTACAGCGTACCGCCGAAAGATACCGAACGCATACTTCTGGAATCCCAGATAGATCTGACACCCCCGGAAGCCTTTTTGGTAGATGACAGCCTGAAGAGGGATTCACGGGAGCACCAGGCCAGAAAGATCCTGAAAAGCCACATCAGTGCCCTCATTAACGACGGCACCCCGCTGTCAATACTCGCTGTGTACCATCTGTCACAGACGGCAAAAAGCGAACCCGATGTGTACCGGATCATGGAAAGCACCATCCGGGAATACATGGACATACTCCTCCCCGACGGCGACGGGACGTATCTGCTAATTTTGCCCGAAACCACCGAGGACGAGGCGGAAAGCCTGTACCAGCGGTTGTGCGAACGGCTTAAAGAAGGAGATGAACATGCCTATACCTGGGGCTGTGTCACCAGCTGCATGAAATCATGGGGACCGGAAAAATTCCTGAAGACGGCGCGTCAGGGTCT
>JAFGQL010000148.1 GCA_016935695.1 Spirochaetales bacterium | reverse complement strand
CCAGACATATCTTGTTTTTGTCCCCGATACGCCTAAGCGGGCAAAAATCGAGGAGATACTCGGACTATTACAGGCGGAAATTGACGCAGAGGAAACGCGCCGTCTGACTGAAGAAGCCAGAAGACTTGAAGAAGAGGAAAAACAAAGGAAACTTCTTGAGTCGGTACTGAGCTCACTTGATTCTGCTTCGACGGATACAAAAAACCTTTCGGCAGGGACCGAAGATGTAGAAACCCCGGAAATAGAACTGGATATCGTGGAATAAGCGGCGGAATACTAAAGCTTATTTCTGCAAGAAGCGTGTACACCCTGCAGGCGTACATAAGGAGCGGATGTGGATACAAGAAAAATTCTTATTGGTGTACTGGTTGTACTGTTTATAGCCCTGGTTGGAGGGGCGGTGTGGTATTTTGTTCAGGACCAGGCAGGCGATAGTGCCGGGAGTGTCCGCGATAACAAACTCAGGAACGCCCGGGAGTATTTTGAGCTGGGAGAGTTCCAGCGCGCCCTTGATAAAATTGACGAACTCCTTGATCAAAACCCCGATGACGATGAAGTGCGGGCGTTAAGAAACGAGATCATCCGCGCAAAGCAGGCGAAGGAAGATCAATCCCGGGAACAGGAAATAGAGAAACAGGAAGCTCTGGCCAAGAATTTCGATGCGCTCAAAGATACCATACAGGAAAACACGGTGAAAAGCGCGGCTCCACCGCCGCCGCCAATATCCCGGGAAGACGAACAGGCGAAGGCAAGGAACAAGGAAGAGGCGGAAAAGCGCCGCCGCATTCAGGAACTGCTGGAAAAAGGTAAAGAACAATACGACGAAGAGCGATACCGCGAGGCTCTTTCCACTTTTGATGAGGCCTTGAAGCTGGATGACAATATTGCTTACGCATACGCCATGAAAGGGGAATCATACTACCAGGAAGATAACGAAAACCAGACAAACCTTAAAAACGCTGTAGAAAATGCGAATAAGGCCATTGAGAAAGACAAGAACCTGTGGATACCCCATAACACCCTCGGCTATATCTATGAACAGACCATGAGCTGGGATAACGCGATACGGCATTTCGGAGAGGCGTCGAGGCTCAATCCTGAAAATCCCGACATTCTGTTTGAACTGGGTAAGGTGCAGTACCGGGCCGGACGTTTTCGCGACGCCGAAAAATCCTTTGCTGGCGCTGTGCATCTGTCACCGAGGATGGGCAAGGCGTATTTTAATCTGGGAATGACACGTAACCGTCTGGGAGACACAAAAGGCGCCATCAACGCCTTTGTCTCGGGCACCAAGGCTGATCCTGGTTTCGGCATGTCGTTTTTCGGTGCGGCCCAGAATTATACCGCTTTGGGGGAGTACAAAAACGCAGAACCCTATTTTAAGCAGGCGGTTAAGCTCATGCCTGATAACGAAGATATAAACCGCAGTCTTGGCGTCAATCAGTACCAGCTTGGTAAATATAGCGACGCGGAGAAATATCTTACCCAGGCAAAATCTCTCAACCCGTCAAAAAGCGAGGTGTATTACAACCTCGCCCAGGTGTATATCCAAATGGATAACGGGGCAGCCGCCCTGGAAAATGCGAGTGCGGCGGTCCAGATGAGCCCCGATACTGCCCACTATTTGTATACCCTCGGGCAGGCTGCCGAAAGTACGGGTAATACTGATTACGCGATTACCGCTTACACAAAAGCCATTGAACTCGATGCCGATTACATCATGCCCCGGATAAATATCGGAAAAATCTACGACGAACAGGGGAAATATCAGGAGGCTCTTGCACCCCTTCTGGAAGCGTATGCGATAGACAGTGATTCCATAGAAACGAACACCAACCTTGGCAACGTATATCTTCACAAGGAACTGTACAATGATGCAATCAAGCATTACAGGAAAGCTGTCGAAAAGAAACCGGACAATACCTTAAACCGTTATCATCTCGCTATTGCATACATCGAGACTGACCAGTTCGACAAGGCCAAGGAAACCCTGACGGAACTGGTGAAGGTTGATCCGTCGTATTGGGATGCATATTACCGCCTTGGACATCTGTATTATGCAGAAAAGAGTTTTACGGCAAGCAATTCTATTTTCAAGACCCTGCTGCAGAAAAATCCCAACTATGAAAAACGGGAAGAAATCGAGACTCTCATACAGGATTGAACGGCTCAGGTGCGTCCAAGGAGCTGAAACAATTCCTCCCTGGTAAGGGTAAACCAGACAGGTCTTCCGTGGGGACATCTGGGCTCCGGAAGCGCCAGTGATTGTGCAATGAGGTGCTCAGCGGATCCTTTGTCCAGGGCTTCCCCGTCCTTTATCGCTTTCTTACACGCGATATCCGCATACAGCCGGGCTTTAAGGTTGTGCTCCGTGCCGGACGTCCCCTCAATGAAGGAGGCAATTTCCGCCTCTCTGCGGGCTGCGAAATCGGGTACGGCGCTCAAGACGTACTCCCCGTTGGTCGCTGTTATTTCAATGCCCATTTCCTTCAGGGCTTTTTGATGTTCGCCGCTTATCGCTTCTATCGAAAGAGAGACCGGTAGTAGAAGGGGCTGAGGAACAGGCTGAGCCGCAAGCAGCCTGTCATAAATAATTCGTTCATGGGCCGCGTGCTGATCAAGGACATAGAGGGTCTTGTCATATTCAAAAAGCAGAAAAAGATTGAAAAGCTGCCCTATGTAGCTGAAATTCAGATTGTCTGATCCGTTCCCCTTTGCAGCAGAAACGGAAACCGTTGTACGGGCTGATGTCTGCAGTGCCTGCCCATGGGGCTGTTCTGCACAGGCTCCGGTTTCCTGACCGGCCCGTAAACGCTCACGTATGGTTTCTCTGACAATATCTCTTTCCGGCTTATTTGTACCGGGTGTTTCCTTCGGCCGGTAGACGGCCCCTGTATGCCGCAGATCCGGAAATTCGGGACCTTTGACTGATTCACTATTACGCCGGTATTCTTGGATATTCGGAATTTCGCCCTGCCGCAGGGCCTGTTGAATTGTTCCTACCACACCCCGGTGTATTTCCTGGAGAGATTTAAACTTTACTTCCCGTTTGGCCGGGTGAATATTGAAGTCCACCAGCTGGGGTTCAATGTCAAGAAACAGAAAACCTATTGGATAGGACCCTCCCGGCAGATAGGCGGAAAATCCGTATTCTACTGCTTGTATGAGGGCGAATTCAGAGACCCTGCGGTTATTCACATACACATGGATATAGCGGCGGTCCCTGCGGAAGTGGGAGGGATTGGAAAATACCCCCCGCACCCGGAAAGTGTCAAAGGGCATATCAAGCTCAAAGAGCAGACGTGCATCAAGTTGGGACGGATACGCAGAAACAACACGCTCCATCTGGCTGCCTGCCGGCAGGTTTATTTTCAGCTCGCCGTCGGAAAAAAACCTGAACCAGATGTGAGGAAAGGGAAGGGCTTTTTCCAGGAATACCTGGCGGATCATAGTTGCTTCTGATTGAGGTTTTTTCAGGAATTTCCGGCGGCCGGGAAGATCGAAAAAAAGGTCCCGGGTTTCCACTACAGTACCCGGTGTGCCTTTTGCCGCTGAGATATGGACATTACCAAAGGAGGTTTGGTCAATCTTCCACCCGTTCGGCTCGGCTTCCCGTACAGAGGTAATTGCCAATTTTGCGCAGGCTGCAATGCTTGACAGAGCCTCACCACGAAAGCCAAGACTCGCGATTTCGTAAATATCTTCGACCGTCTCGATTTTAGACGTGGCGTGGGGAAGGCAACAGGTTTGAAGGTCTTCTTTGGTCATTCCCCAGCCGTTGTCTGTTACCCGTATGGCTGTTATTCCCCCTCCTTCAATAGAGACGGTAACGGCCGTTGAACCGGCGTCGATGGCGTTGTCCATGAGTTCCCGTACTACCGCGTGGGGACGGTCAATGACTTCCCCGGCGGCTATTTTACGGGCTACGGAATCCCGGAGGACCTGAACCCTCCGGGATGGTGATAAACTGCGCATGAAACCAAGGTACTAGAAATGTATCCTCGTTTCAATGCTGATGACGGGGGATACTTCGGTATCTCCGTCTTCATTGACATTCATGCTGGTGGTGACAATCGCTGCGAGATCAAGGGTTGGAGCAATGGGATACACCACTTCTCCTTTAATTACCGCGTTCTCATCAAATAGCTTGCCCTCGGACAGACCGTCGACGAACATGATTTTATCATAGGAAACATATCCTGAAAGATCTATGAAGGGGATGGTCCCCTTGGGAACAGACACCATAAAATGGAATTCATCCTGATCGGTAAAGCCGTCCTCGTTCCAGGGCAGGAAATACCCGGCTTCAACATACAGGATGTCCAGGATGTTCATGCCGCCTTGTCCGTAAATTCCCCGTGTTGTCATAGTGAACTCTTCAGATATATCGCTGCCTGAATACAGCTCGGCAAGATAGGCATTTGTCATATTCACATACCCGCCCTTCATCCGCTCATAGGCAGGGCCGAAGAAGGGTGCCCGGAAAGTACCGTTGAAGTGACGGTATTCAAGACGGTAATCAAACAGGGTGACATTGCCGATTATACCGGCCATCAGCCCCCAGTTCCGGAACCTGTCCAGTATTGCCGACTCGCTGTCGTCGTAGAGGGCCTCAATTGCCAGCCCTTGTTCTATCATGGGAGCGTCAAAGACGTCACTGCGGTAATAGGGTACCATTCCTGCTATGTCGGAAAACAGTACCATGGACAGGAAGTCTGATTCTACAATGGAAAAGTCGGCATCGAGGGCGCCTGTCAGGAAGATCGGGGCGCCGGAATCGCCGTAAGAAAATTCAGTAGAGAGTGTTTCATTCAAGAAAGTGTAATACTCTTCCAATCCGCGTTCAGGGGTCATGTCAATGATGCCGGAGATACCGAGGGAGAGTTTTGTGACCGGTTTGTAAAAGAGACGCCCGCCTAGGATGGAAAGATCAGAAAGATCATCGCCGATGAACTCCATGCCGGCTTTCTGGCCGTTTAATCCCATGTTCAACCCAATTTTTCTGATCGCGGGGAAGTTGATGTCATTTGCGTAATTCTGCATGAGAATTCCGTGTCCGATGGACATGGTTTTCAGGTTGCCTGCCTTTATGTAAAAGGGGTCTCTCTGGTCGCCGTATTCAATGAATTTGATTTTAAGCACAAGGTCCTGTACTGCGTCCTTTGCAATATCTACTGCATCGTCGTAGTCGGTCCCGAAAGACCATTCGCTGTTCCCGCCGGGTTTGTACCAGTCGTCGGAATCGAACATATTGGTGGTATAGATGATGGGAAGATACAGGCCGGCACGAAGTTTCCCGACACTGACGAGAGGCTGCAGCACTGCCTTTGAATAGGTAACACCGTCAATAGTGAGGGTCCCGATTTCCATACCCATGTACTGGGATAGCCAGCGGTAAAAGGCGCTTTCTTCTTTGGGACCGCCAGTTTCCTCCACCGGTTCCTGAGGTGTTTCAGCAACCACAGGAGGTGTTACCTGAACAGGTGCCGGTTCTTCTACAGGCGGTTCTTCCACAGGTTCCTCTAAAGGCGGCTCTTCCAACAGGGCAATATTCTGCCCCGGCACATCAGCAGGATTGAGGGTTTCGAATTCAAGGTCGCTGAACAGCATGTCCATCTGTTCCCGGCTCAGCTCAACAGCTTCAAATACCTGGTCAAACACATTGGCTGTAGTACCGGCAGTCAGTTCGAGAGTCTGACCGTTTATGAGACTGGTGAACTCAACGACTCCTTCCCGGACAAATGCTGTGTCGGTGATGCCATCTATAGCTTCAAGGCCGAAATCGGTTCCCCGGACACCGCACACCGCAGACGGGGTCTTGATGGAGTAATTGCTCTTCCAGAGGCCAGTTTTTGCGGCAACGGTTCGTAGTTTACCGGCAAACAAAGCAAACTGGTTGGCGGAGCCCTGATCACGCTGGAATGTTTCTATGGCAAAACTGGTTTGGTAGGACAGGCGTATGATGGTGCCGTTCGGATCCAGCCGGAGTTCCGCGGTTGAATTACCTGTCGCGATTTTGTCGCCTTCTTCCAGTTCCATCCCAAAATAGAGGTCAGGAACCGGGGTTCCGTCAGCATCGAATACCTGTATTTCCAGTTCATCGCTGTAGTATTCAAGAATCCCTACCGGAGGGGTATCCTGTGCGCTTATCATGACTGCACTGAGGCAGCCTATAATAAAATATAAAAGACCTTTTTTCATTACGTAATCCCTCCTAGAAAGAAATCGATGTGCTGAGATTTGTCGTGGTTATCCACTCGTCTTCACCTGCCTGTGCATCAGGATTATAACGGAGATTGTAGGCAAGGGTTATGACGGCGCTGCCTGCCCGGTAATTCACACGGGCTCCTATGACGGCGTTTTCCGGCGACACAAGGTCGTCAAAATCCTTAATCATGCGTTTGTCATAACTTGCGTCAAAAAAGAAACCAGGAAGGACTCCCTCTCTTACGATGAATACCGCGTTGAGATGAGGATACTGCAGATCAGTTTCAGGATCTCCAAAGGTCCCTTCCATTCCCACGTTAAACAGTATCATGTCACTTAACAGAGAAAGACCGGTAGAAGCAAACCAGCCGGTATATCCGTCTATGTCAGCGAGGCCTTCATAGATGTAATATTTCATTTCTCGGTAGAGGTCGTATGATCTGTCAAAATACACAGGCTGGAAATCATCACCGATGAAACGGGCCTGAATTGTCCAGGGCATGATCTTCATGAAGCGTCCTCCGGCCCCGATCATGCTGCCGGATGTTGAACCCTGGAACACATAATCCCCAAAGAGCGCAAGATCTACCACGGTGTTTGAAAGAATGGGCTGCTGGAAATCAATCCCGGTCATTGAAACACTGCCCGGGTTGGGCAGAAGAAAGTCATAATAATAGTCCGGTGTCCTGTCTGTCGCATAAGTAACTCCGATTTCCAGGTTTTTTACCACTGGCGTGTTTAAAAACAGAATGGGACGGCCGTAAACTCGGGCTCCGACTACATCGAAGGCGGCGAGATTCCCGGCGAATGTTTCAACACCAATATAGGGGAAAGAGAAAAGAGACCCGTCGAGGTCGATGCCGGCACCGAAAACCCGCCGGTCAGGAAGAAACAGCGTGTTGGCGTAATTTCCCATGATGAACCCGTTGCCTAAGGTGCCGTCTTCGATGGATCCGAGCTTGATGTAGAATGGATCACCCTTCATACCATAGCGCAGGTATTGGAACATGGGCAGGTATTTATCGCTGAAGGTTTCACCGTCCTGGAGGACCCAGTCTTCATCACGGAAATCGAATCCGTCATCGAGGAAACGGTAATGAAATGGTACATAGAGCCCAATACCGAATTTACCGAATACCAGTTCAGGTTTGAGGATGATCATCTGGTATGCCACTGCGACAGTGTCGCCGTTTTCATCGACCTCATTAAATACTTCTGCGCCGATCTCAAGGCCGAAACCAAAGGCGTTCTGGTTTGCAGACAATACAGTCTCTTCATTTTCCTGTGCCTGAACGGTAAGGATCGCGAAGACCGCAAAAAATATCATACCTACGGCCATTGATTTATTCATCTCGTAACTCCTGTTTTACAGTCGACAGCGTCCTATGGCCGCCGTCTCCCTTCACTGTTTCGTACACTACTCACATTGTGCTGTCACTGCAGGTGATCAGAACTAAAAAAGAACACCGCAGCGAATACCATATTATAGAACATCCTGTGCTTCTGTCATTAATGAAATATACACCGGTCGTATAGAAAAATCACAAATCTCTAAAATGTAAGTTCTCCTCGTATGCCCACTTCCACACCGATACCGGAAGATCCGGTGTGTTCGCTGGTTTGAAAGAGCCAGGTTATTTCTCCATACAGTCCCAGAAATCCCCACGGGTCGAACAGAAAATTGCTTTCATGGCGGAAATAGGTATGGAAAAACCGCTCGTACTCCCTGTTGCCAAAGGAGGCCCCGGTCTCCTGACTGTGTTGAAGAGTATCTGTTACGAGAACATCATTGAAAAACGCGGTTGATCGTATCGGTTTGTTCCAGGTCCACAAAAGTTTTAGGTCATCCCGAATTTCGTTCTGGTTCCACCGGAAGCTGTGGGATCCTTCTGCAACCGTATCACCCTTGGTATAGATAGTGAGCGAGCTTTCATGAATGAAGGCATATTCTTCAAAATCGTCATTCATGGACATGTCAATGGAGGAGCTGAGTGATTCCGTGTCGTAGATCATCCATCGGGTGTACCGCCCGAATCTTCCAAACAGATTTTTTGTATCCCAGCTGATACGTGCATGATGACGGTATTCATCAGCGGCTGCTTCCGGGTTCTTCTGATAGCTGCGCTCGACCCTGTATTCACCTCGGACGGGAATAAGCAGATCTGTAAGGGGATTAGACCCGGGGCGGGTATACCCCAGGGACGCGTTTCCCTGTGTTTCAGTACTTTGGGCATCCGGTGCTGCCTGGAACGCATCAGGATGCAGATGCCAGCCGGGAACGGGAAAAAACAGCTCACGGTAGGGGGGAATGGCTGTAAAAAGATCCCGCATATCGGCATATGCATCACCGCTTCTGTCCCATGGACCGGTTGCAGCTCCTTGATGGGCAATCCCGGTGTCTACAGATCCGCTGCCTGCGGGCAGTTTAACTTTCAAATCCCAGCCGCATGTTTTCACCGTTTTGGGCAGGGGGTCATAGTGTGAAAGGGTTGAGAATGTCAGCGAGCCGAGTACATTGGTCCGTTCTGAAGGATCCCATTGGGAGCGGACATTGAGATCGTGTTCACGGTAAAAGCTTCGCGTGCTGCTGTTTGTGTACATGAGTTCTTTTATATCCATCCATGACTGGCCATAGCTGCCAATTCCGCTGGTATTGCTTATGTTATATGACAGGTCCTGGGTCAGCTCAATACTGAAAGAAGGTGCGAAGGGGAACAGGAGGGCATTATTCCATGACTGCACATAGTCAGCGGTGTTTTGAATAGCGTTTGTGTTGATTGTCAGATTGGCCAGCGGCCATGACAGGGAAATACCATTTCCTGATTCAAGAAGAGCCGATTTCTTTTGAGGAGAAAAATGGTAAAACTCGTGTAATGTCATACCGGTAACAGGTGACACCTTCAGGGTATGGCCAAAGCCGTATTCATCGTCAAATTCATTGACTTCCAGGTGCTGGTACAATGATACCGCTGTCCCCGGAAATGTCAGGTGCTGCTCTTCATGTATGCGGAGATGACGGTATGACAAATCGGGGACAAGGGTGTCGGCAATACTGCCTGTCGCGGCGGATATATTGGATTCCAGGCGGCCGTCCAGCCAGGGGAAAACAGCAGGCATCCGCAGGGTCGTGTGGAATTTCCCTCCATGTTCAATGGTCTCCAGCGGATCTTTCGCGTAGGGTTTTGAGAGCTTGAGTACACCCTGTGGTGAAGATAAAAAGGTCATACCGAGCGCGCGGAAGGATGCAGCCGAACCGCCGCTTCCGGCAGCGACCGGCGATAAACTATAGGTTGATCCATTCACCAGGACTGTCATTGTCTTTAATTGTATCTTTATTTCATGGGTGCCCGGTGACGAATCCAGGTTTACTGATGTGCTATAGCCTGTCTGGTCCCCGGTCTTGAGAAACAGTAAAACTTGAGGATCTGTGCCGCCGGTGTTTTCAAGTGAATATTCAAGTGATAGTTCACCGTAACTGCGAGGCGGAAAAGGTGTAAAGGGGATGGTTACACTATGGGGTTCGGTTTCCGCCGTCCACTGATAACGGACCTCTTCTTCGGTTTCGCGGAAACTGAGTGTTCCTGTAGCACTGTCGGTTCGTATTCCCTGTTGTTGGATGTAAACGTCGCCGACACATAGCCGCCCGGAAGTACCTGTAGAGGAACGTGCCTGCATGATGAATTGCACGCCGCGTAGTGCTTTAAGCTGCGCTTTTTGGCTATCGGTGAATGCGTGATGCATCCGGCTGAATCCAGTACTCTCATCCAGGGTTCCAAGATGCACCTCAATAAGCATGCTGCTGTCCTCCGGGCTTATAAACCCATCGCCATTGAGGTCCTCTGTGTCCAGACTGCCGTTACCCGGTGTAACAAGTCCGCCGCCAAAGCGGTAACTGCCGCCGCCTCCGTCTACATAAAAACCCTGGCTTCCTGATGTCGGTTCCTCGTCGAGGATGTTGTCCCCATCCAGGTCTTCTTCAATAGCCCCAATCCGCATATACAGGTCAACTTCGCCGGCTCCCAGGTACCCCGCGACAAAGGAAATGCTGTCTGGCGGGGTGTCCTGCTCGTCGAGTTTCAAGGTCATCCCTGACCACTGATGCTGTTCAAGTTCCGCCTCTGCGATGGAAAACAGCAGAGAGTAACCGAGGGAATTCCCTTTGGCTATATACGGTCCAAGCTGTGAACCTGTTGCCGTGTTCGCGACAAGGGAGGAAGGTATTGCCCATCCGATATCCTGATAATAAGTGATGCCTGTTTCCGCTTGAATGCGGTAATCCTTGTACATTCCGAATACCCGGTCGGAAGGATCAAGATTGATTGAATTTTGCACCGCCGGAATGATGAGCCGACCCTGCGGGGAGACCGAATACTGGGTTTCTGACAGCCCTGACAGCTCGAGAGCCCCGGTGGCATCACTGGTGCCGATTGCTCCCGTATATTCAAATCCAGCGTCCAGGTGCGTTCCTGTATATTCAAATCCTGCAGTGGTCAGAAAGAAGCCGGGGTATTGTCCGTAATAACTGGAGGCGGATTCACGGGCGAGTGTCCACATGAAGGCGGTCGCGCCGTGGAAAAACAGCGCGTCGGAAACCTGATAGCGGTGGTATGAAGTCTGCATAAGGGTGTTTGTTTCACCGCCTTCCCTTGAATACATGACCTGAACCGAATCGCTGGATTTGAGGGGGAAAGGAAATGTTATGGCGCCATTTTTTATAGTGTACTGCGTCGTTTCAAAACCGTTTACAAATACCGTTAATGATCCGGGAACGGCATCCTGGGGAGCGGGGATTGATTTCTGCGGGAAAAGGCGTGTAACGGATAAATGCCATCCGCTTAACGACCCCTTTCCGCCTCCATAATAGTCGGCTATATATGAGGAAAAGGGGAAGCGGGTGTTCGCTCTCGGCGTACCTTCGGGGGATACCACGCTTACCCGTTGTTGAGCCGGGGCCAGCGTTACCTGGACAGTTCCTTCTGTCTGATCGGGGGGGACAAGGGTTGCGGTGATGAATGAGGTATCGGCGCCGGTGTCCAGGTCATACAATGAGGCGTTTTCAAAGGGGCTGAATGCATTGTTGTTCCACAGAACAATTGCGGCGGCAGGTCCTCCCGGTCCGGCGATCTGTACTCGGTACTGGGAAAGGGGCTGGCCAAGGTAATCCTGGTCAAATGAGAAATCTTCCGGAGCGGCATCAGCATCAAGAAGTGATCCGTCTGTACCGCACAAGCCGGCTTCTCCATTGACAGGACTTCCGGGATCGGCCGCGTTCGACTGATAGGTGATGAGGGTTTTTCTGGTAAGGGGAGCGGCAAACTCAATGTAGCCGGTGTCATTGGCAAGGGTGTAGAGCTTCGGATCCATAACTGCATACGTCTGTCCGTCATCGCCGGTGATGGCCCCTGACATATCCTGGACAAGTACCTTTGGGCTTTGTATGCCGGCATCGGGAAGGAGAAAACTCACTCCGCGCAGGTAGGATTCCAGGGGAATGAATGTTGTGTGTATTTCCGATGTACCACGATAGTTGAGGGTTTCCCTTGAAAAGGTATCGAAGCGGAGAAGCATGTGGTTATCCCACCGATTGTTTCCGAAATGTGCGTATCCTCCAAAACCCTGATTGCTGCCATCAGGAAAACTGATGAGCTTGTTCGGCGGTAAATTAATCCCTTTATTGCCGATACGTGCCGCTTTAAGAAAGTCTTCTTCGTTTCCCTGTATTCCCATAACATAGGTACTCTGACCGGTTTCTGCAGGCAGGAACGAGGTTTCAATGAAATATCTGTTCAAAAGCCACAGAGAAATTGTCAGGTCGGGAATTTGCTGGAAATATGGCCCCGGGGTGAAACGGTAGGGGGTAGCGGGATACAAACCCGGAAGAGGAATAACGGTGCCGTAGGACGCGCGGAGAGACCAGCTGCCGAACATGAACAGATCGACACCCGTGTTCCCGATTGAACCGGAATACAAAACAGGTGCGGCTTCTTCTTCGGGCAGGAATATGTCCTGAGCCGATACCTGACTGTATGCAGCTGCGAAGGCAGAGAAGAAAAATAGTATCTTGATAATCTTCGGCAACTGCATTACCCTATTATCCGTGTAATCCACGTATCTTGTAAACCGTTTTACATTAGGCACACATAAAAAATGGCAGATCAATCAGTTAAGGCCCAGGCATTCCTTCAGCGTCTACTAACAAACCCTGTCCTGGACGGATTATCCTCCCTGCAGAAAGAAGAACAGATTCTTCAGTTTATTCAGATCAACGGTGAAAAACTGTATCCGACCCTGTCTTCCCAGGCCTTTTTCCCCGGTAAGCCCTGGGAGGAAATCCGCCATATTCTGTCGGTCAACCTTGTCGATCTCATTAATCCTCTTTTATATCCGGAACTCAAACATACCTTCCGCACCCTGATTCAGATGACGTTTCTTGATTTTATCACCCAGGTCAAGGGGGCGACAGATAAAGTTAAAGAACAGCTCTATGAGTTTGTGCTGGCACTCATGAATGTGCCTTTGGCCAGAAGGGAGTATTCCGGTGTGTTGACCGCCCTCAATCATTCGGCTGTTGACCGTTATCTGGATCAGGTGTATTCCCGCCGAGAGTATGTTTATTTTGAACTGACAAAAGTACAGCGTTTGAAAATGAGCAAAGAAGAAGTGAAGCAGCTCGTCCGGGTCATCATGCTGCTGAAGCCGGTAGTGGCACAGTACGGAATCCACGATGCGGTACAGTCGGGAGGTTCGGTCCTGCTTGTACAGCCCCAATTTGTAGAAAAAGCCCTGGACGGGCTGCAAAACAGGCTTCCTCTGATGCCTGTAACCGTTTTGAAAGAGGCTCTCAACAGTTCAACATCCTTTTGGGAAAATAGATACCTGGAAGCCACCGGCAGAATAGCGGCAATCTTCTGTACTGTACTGAAAAATTACCGTCCGGACATGAAAAAGGACAGGGGTGCTGAAAGCGCGGAAAAGAGCTGGATTAATACCGCACGAAGAAATGCCAGGTATCATGGGTACGACATAAAAATGCTCGACGAGTTTTATAAGATAGCCGCAGAAAACAGATGGTAGGGCAGGGGTTGGAGTGACTGATCATAAGGACAAAAGAATGGAAAGGGAAAAGGGCAGCTTTCTGGAAAACCTGGTCATGATAATGATAGTACTCGTCATTATCCAAACACTATTGGAGGATATGTGTACATTATGGATGGCAGACTGGGCCTCACGACGGATCCTGGTTTTTACTGGAGTCGTGTTTGATCTTTTCTTTACCATAGAATTCCTGCTGCGGTTTCAATCGGCTGTAGTGCGTAAAAAGACCTTTCAGTATATGGTGAAGCAGCGGGGCTGGGTCGATTTTCTTGCTTCAGTACCCCTTTTAGTCTTTCATTCCGGACCTTCTGCCTTCTCAATTATGTCTGCAGGCGGCCCGGTATTCGCTGCCGCCGGAGTATTGAATGTTCTGAAAATAATCAAGGCGGTACGGATCGCCAGGGTGCTCAGGCTGCTTCGGGTACTGAAAATATTCCGGCAACTGAAATATGCCGACTCTCCAATGGCTCAGCGCCATATCGCAAAAATCGCAACAGCAATGGTTAGTGCTGTCGTGGCTGTTGTTCTTATATCCCAATTCGCCGGTTCTTTTTCCACCGTAACAGGAGATTCCTCAATGGGGCCATACCATGATGGTGTCGCCGGACTTTTGGCAGAAGATTCTTCAAAGTTACAGGCAGAAGACGTGGCGAAAAAGTTTCCCGACATACTCGTCGTCAAGCTGAATGGAAACACTCTGTACACCAGGTACGACAATGATTATTACCGGACCCAATTCGGTCCTTTGGATTATTCCTACGAAACCCGGGAAGATTATGAAGTCTTTTTTGATCTCAGATGGACCAATGCACTTCAGGCAAGGACCGATCTGGTTTATCTGCTTATCATAATTGGGGTGATTATAGTGCTGGTTGTATATTATAGTCCGCATTTTGCACTCACAGTGACCGATCCTCTGCATGTCATGCACCGGGGAATGACGGAACAGCACTATAACCTGGAGGTGAAAATTCTGCCGAAGTATGCCGATGACGATGTTTTTCGCCTTGCAAAGGCCTACAACGAGGGGTTTCTGCCTATGAAAGGCCGGATGGCGGAGGCGGCCCCGTTGGAGAATGATATAAAAATCGAGAAAATAGAAGATCTGTTCAAAGGACTGTAGATGATGGTCGTGGCCATGCTCCAAGTTGTGTTTGAATTGTGCGATATTACCTCTATCAAAGAGAAACGGCAGGTTGTTCGGTCCATAAAGGACCGGGTGAGGCGCAAGTACCAGGTTTCCATCGCGGAAATCGATGTACCCGATAGTCTTACCTTTTGTCATTTAGGGGTGGCCCATGTGTCCAACTCAAGGCGTCTGGGAGAGTCGGTGATGGCCAAAATCGAAGATTTCATGGAGAGCACCATTCCCGGCAGGCTGCATGACTCATCAATTAATATCGAAGTCTATAACTGACGGATGGCGGGCGTTCAGTCAAAGATATAGATATCATCCACCTTATAGGCGGTTATGAGTTCAAATACTTCCTTAATTTGATTATCTGGCCGCAGATGTATGGTGAAGAAATGTGAGTGGGGAGCATCTTTTCCGGAATCTATCCTTATTTCAAACGAGAATTTCTTTTCCTCCTGTGATTGCGCCGCGACGGGTTTTGGCCAGAAACTGAAAGTGCCGGGAGTGTTGGGCGATATTTCATAAGGATTTGTCCAGTTCGAGTTCATCATCTCTACAGGCACATCATCGCAATACAGGTGCAACAGGACGTGACTCAAAGGTTCGAAAGTGTCGCCGTCAAAAATTTTGCCGGTGATGCTGGGAAAATTATATACAGGCCCCGGAGGCTGTTCAATGCGGCGGTCTGCTGAACAGGCAGGCCGTTTCAAGTGCCGCACTTTGTTGATGCCTTCATTAACCACTGATGCAATGTCGGTCACATTCTGGTAGTCATCGTTGAATTCCGCTTCTATATGAGACGCCCCTCTTCCTGAAACAATATATCTGGGGGACAGTCGGTTTAGTGCATAGCAGATTACATCAAGCCTGCACTGATCGCAGGTGCAAATTCCCAGGGACTGGGTTATCTGTTCGTCTCCAAACAGCTCGTCAACTTTCCTGGATACGATGTCTTCGAGGAGATTATGAATCTTCATGTCCCGCATTCTCCTTTTTGAGCTCAAGGATTTCGCTCAAACTGAGTACGCATCCGTTGAAATCCCTTAAGGTCTCTTTTAAAGCATAATAGTTGAGACCTGCAAAGTAAATCTTGGAGAACACAGAAAGGGTAAGCCCGGAATCGTATTGAAGATTCAGATAGCAGCCGTATTCATAACTTGTGCGCATGACTTCCGGGAGTTTCAGCTGCAGAAAACCAGAAAAGGCTGCAGGGAAAGAAAAAGAAAAAGCCATTTCAAGGAACTTGTTGTCCGCGTCTATGAAACACTCACCGAACTCATTTTTCGTGTTTTTAAAGGTTGCGGAAAATGCCTGATCATCTTTTGTAATGGCCTCGAAGCTAAAACCGAGTTCTTTGAAAATGACCGAGACTCTCTGTATCCGTTCTTTCATCAGCTTTGAATAGTTCATAATTTTCTCATCGTCCCCTTTGTTCTCTTTTAAGAGGCCACAATCTCCTTCAACATGGTATACAACACATCATACTGTATGTACGAGACTTTTTCAGATGGTATGAAGATACGGAATTTTCTAAGGCTTTGGGTAAATTGTGCCACAATTTCAGGCGAAAAACTACTCCCTGTATCCCGGAAGAGGACATAACCGTTGTCAGTCTGCACCTTCAGATCTACTTCAAAGGATATAGGCTCGGGTATATCAAAAACAATATCCCTCGGTTCCCACTCGATGCCCGTATGCCTGCTGAGGTACCGGGCTGCATCTTCCTCCGCTGTACGCCGCCGTTCAAGGTCATACAGTGTTTGATGATCTTCGGCCCGGTAGTCTGCCTCGTACACGGATTTGTAAAAATTCCGGTTAAAGACCATATCGATTAATTCAAGGGGCCTGCATCCGCCCACATGGACAGTTTTATAGAACTCATCATCATCCAGGCCGTACAGCTGTTCCGGTTTCAGATTTCCCTCCCACAAGGCGAGGGCCGTTGCCTTTTTGATCATTGCGGTGGCGATCCTGACCGTTTTATGCCAGTAGACCGTTTTATACATCAGATACTTGGAAAACAGGATGTTCTCGATTGCAGT
>JAFGQL010000147.1 GCA_016935695.1 Spirochaetales bacterium | reverse complement strand
CCGGCGGCCTGTCCCGCGGCGGGGGAGTCTTGGGTTAATCGGACATCAAAATTCTCAATGTCCATAAACCCGGGTCCATCTGTAACGACTGCGCCGTATTCGGTGATCGAGTAATTTATCTCCGAAGCGCTGGGATGGGCGTCGCCGGTTATTCCATGGACAAGGTTTCCGCCTCCCAGGTTCAGTACGCCGGCATACTGGAGCCAGGTGATGTTGGATGTACCGGAAGCGTAAAAAATGTTGTCCCAGGCGTCGACTCTTGTTCCCCGAAGGCTAAGGTCGAAAAAGGCCGCGTTCCATTGGTCCTCCTGATCGAGGATATTGACGACAGTGTTGTGGTAAAAATACAAATGGCGTCGGTATGGTGAGTCTGTAACATGGAGTTCATCCTCGTCCTCCTGCTCGCCTTCATTATCGCCGCCGTAATGAATCGGATATCCGGCAAAGGGCCTGTCGGGTTCGGCATAATTGATGATGACATTACCGTAGGCGTAATCAATGCCGTAATCCGTCCGGGCAGCAATGCCCTCATCCTGTTCTTCCGAGTATACCCAGTCGACAGCCCGGAGGCTGGACACCACGTAGTTGTACCGGAATATTTCTCCGCTGGACCTGCTCTTGTAACTGGAGCCCTGGGCGGTGGACCGGAGTTTTCCTAAGTAGTTTCCTTCGATCACCGGATTTGCCGACTGTACATACAGGTTATGCACAAGATAGCTCTGATTGATGCCGTAGCTTGCGGGGAGTCCGTTCCCATACAGGCGGCTGTTTCGCACCGTTATTCTTTCACAGGCGCTGTCCAGACTATTGTCTTTTGCCATGGTAAAGATCCCGAACGCGTTGTCATAGATAACACAGTTTTCCACAATGATGTCCCTTGAGGGCTGTATCCAGATGGCGGCCGGCCGCATGATGTAGTCTGTTAACTCTCCCTGGAGATTGGTAAAGACAGCACCGGCTTTTGCACCATGTAGCTGAAGGTTCTTAATAATGATCCATGCCGGTTTTATTCCCGTATCATTTTTGATCATGATGCCGGCATAGTCCTCGAGGCTCCATATTGAGTCGGTGTCATAAATATCGCTGCTATTCCCGGGATTGCAGCCGCTCGCGGTCCGGGCTCCGTCAAAATCGAATTGCGGCCGGTTTCCCGCCGCGTCGGTCACTCCGTTTATCACAATCGGGTGTTCCTCGGTTCCCTGTCCCTGCACGGCGATCTTCCAGCGGTACGGCTGTTCGCGGTAATAGATATTCACCACATCTCCTGCGGTTAATGATGCCCAGGGAACCGTATCCGGTACTTCGTATTCCCTGCCCGGACCTACATGGTAGGTTTGATTGCTGCCGGTCTGGGCAAAAGTTGCGGGGTTGCTTTCACTCGGTTGAGTGCTTACGGGCGGCGGTGGTACCTCCGAATCCGATGGCGTTTCTTCCTGGCCTGCTGCCTCGGTAAGGTCGGTGGAGGTGAGAAAAAATTGGCAGGAAAAAATCAAGGAAAGTGTAATAAGGATAAATGCGGATACGCATACCTTTTTCATGTTATGTACCTCTCATTTTCTAAAGAATCTTGGTTGTCACTACCGGGATAATTTATAACCGGCGGAATGGGCACGGGTTTATAAAAACCACTTGTACTTGCTGTCGAAGAATCTATCAGAAAAAAGACTGAAAAAGGTTTCAGAGTGTAAAATGGGAGGTTTTATATTTGAAACAGGATGCTGTTACAGCAGCTTTAAGACCTCTTCCCCGTGGAGTTTGGTGTTCACCTTGTCGAATACGTGGGTAATGATGCCCTTCTCGTCAATTATGAAGGTTGACCGCAGAATCCCGTCGTATGTTTTACCCATCATTTTTTTCTCGCCCCAGGCGCCGAATGCCTGGATAACCTTTTTGTCCGGATCGCTTAAAAGATAAAAGGGCAGCTCGAATTTTGTTTTGAAACGTATGTGGGATTTTTCCGAGTCAGCCGATATACCGACGATTACCGCGTTCTTTCCGGTTATCAGGTCATAATTGTCTCTGAGGCTGCAGGCCTCCGCGGTACAGCCGGGAGTATCGTCTTTCGGATAAAAATACACAATGAGTTTTTTACCTGGGAAATCTTTGGACGATACAGTGTTCCCTTCGGAGTCGGGAAGAGCGAACTGGGGGGCTTTTGATCCTATGGAAAGCATATTATTGTCTCCTTAACACAAAGATAAAAAGATACGGTGAAAGGAACAACAATTTCTTTATGGGTACCGGGATTATCCATGATATAATCGGGCCAACGGAGCGGTAGTATGGGAATTACATGGGTATTCAGCTTTAAAAAATTATTCCTTGTCCTTGCGATCATGTGCGCGGTCGGTCTCATATTTGTCATGCCGGCCGTCCTCATTGCCGGCAAGCAGCAGTCCGCGAATCCTGCATCCGGGGTGAATGAACTTCTTAAGGGAACGCCGGACCAGATAAGAACTGCCGTCTCAATCATTCTTGAAGATGAACAGCTTATGGACGAAGTCGCCGATGATTATTACTGGGCCATTCTGAACGGTAATGAACAGCAGAAACTCATCCTCATTGAGTCTTTTGTCGACATAGTACAACTGTATGAAAGAGCCGATTACGCCGACGGCGAGATACTCCTCCACATGACCCTCCTGGCCCTGGGGCCGGAGTCCGCGGTACAGGCCGCCGCAAAAAAGGCACTGGAAGCGCTTCAATAAACCCGTAACACATGCTATACAATTCTTCCGACCACGTTTGTTTTACAGGAGCAGATCAATGCATGGAATATTCCTGCCTGTCATAACCCCATTTATCGAAGGTTCCATAGATTTTGAATCGTACCGCTCCCTCATTAGGCATTATCTGGGTATTGGTATTCAGGGAATCATTCCTCTGGGAACCACCGGCGAGGTTTCGACCATCGAAAGCGATGAATATACTGCCATTCTTGAGACCACCCTGGAAGCGACCGACGGCCGCCTTCCCGTCATTACCGGGATAAGCGGCAACGCGACTGCCAAAATGACAAAACTGATCAACCGTCTGAACCATCTATCTGTCGACGGATATTTGGTCACGGCTCCCTATTACAACCTGCCGTCCCAGGAAGGCATCTACCAGCATTTCAAGGTACTTGCAAAATCGACCGACAAACCCGTGTATATCTACAACATTCCCTACAGGACGGGGCGCAACATGGAAAATGACACAATACTCCGGCTTGCACAGATTCCGAACATAGCCGGTATCAAGGATTCCTGCGGGAATACGGGGCAGTCCATCGAACTGATTTCCAAAGCCCGCGAAGATTTTTCCGTCATGACCGGAGAGGATGTCTTTTATTTTGCGAACCTCTGTCACGGCGGAGCGGGCGGCGTACTTGCCGCGGCTCACGTGGATACAGAAAAATACCTGCGTGTATATGAACTGATTCAAGCCAATGATGTTCTTGGTGCCAGAGCCGTTTGGAAAGAACTGTCCGTACATATACCCCTGTTTTTCAAGGAGCCGAATCCGGCGCCGATCAAGTACCTTTTGTATAAAAAGGGTCTGATCCGCTCGCCGGAGGTAAGGGGGCCGTTGTCAGGGATTTCTGATGGTTTGAAGGAACGGCTCAACCTGCTTGTGTGAAATCAGTGATAGCGTGCCGATAAAAGCTCCTCCAGAAAGGGCTTCAAGCAGTAATATTCCCTCAGCATACTGTATTCCTCTTTCAGCTGATTCAACGGTATCTGCCTGTTCCTTCGCGCCCGCAGCATTACGTTTTTATCGGTGTTTCGGGAAGAGGTGAAATCGAACACATCTACCTCATATCCCTGTAGCCCCACCAGATGGGCGCGCATTGCATCTGCTATGTAGTACAGCATTTTTGTTTTGAGCCCGTTATAACGCGATATGCCTTTCAAGGGTCCCCCGGTTGATTGCCTGTGGAGATAATGCTGACAGCAGGTTACCGTGAAAATGCTTCGTGCCTGTAACCGTATCCCCAGAAATAAGGCCTTGTCTGTCGCAGTGCCGCACCCGTGAAGCGTATACAGGATATCAATCCTTTTGTCGATCTGGAAATCAAGAATATCTCCGGTGTGGAAATGCATGCCGTCAAATCCAAGTTTTATCGCCAGAATCTTTGAATTTTTCATGAGTGATCCGTTTATATCTAGGCAATGAATTTCTACAGGACGACCGCATACATACGCAAAATAGTGATACGCAAGAAAACTCAAGTAACAGTTTCCCGCAGCGCAGTCTACAAGTCTCAGCGTTTGGTTTTTTGAATATTTCCTTGCCTGTACATTCAGGGCCTGGAGGTATGAAATAATCTGTTGCCGTTTGGCCAGTTTATCTGCTGAATCCCCACAGCCGAGATGAATCAGCTTGAACAGGGTTTCAAATGAGTTTTTGTGTTGTTCGAATGGGTCCAATGTATGCCTCCGCTTGTGTTGCGAGGCAGAGAATCTGTAAAACGTATTTCTTTGATAAAGGAAACGGATATGCCTTCACAGAAAACACCTACAGAAATCTCTTGCCTCTTGTTGTCTTTGAGTCAAGAAATTTTTTGTGTGTTCTGTGTTCCCGACAGGTTTAACGGATTACATTCCGTTTAAAAGCCTTCGGACGGGCATCTCCTTAAGATGAAAACTTGTTACTGATTTTTAGCATGGAATACAGAAACGGCAAATGCAGGGAATAAATGTAATCATTTATTCCCACAAAGAAGCTGTATTCCTAAGGCCATCGGCACCCGAGCTGATGATCCCGCCGGCCCAGCCGCTGCCTTCTCCGGTTATGAACAGGTTTTCCACACCCTCGGCGGCCCCGGAGGGTCCGCGTACCAGTTGCAGGGGTGCCGAACTTTTACTCTCCAGCCCCAGCAGTATCCCCTCTTCGTAGCCCCTGAGCATTGAGGAAAAGGAATACAGGCCGTCCCGGATCGCACGGATTATGGGTGCAGGAAGCTGGTTCCAGAGATCGGTTTCCTTCAGTCCCAGGGGATAACTGGTTTCCCGGGGCAGGGGAGATCCGGTCTGGGCAAGAAAGGCCTTGATGCTGCAGGCCGGAGCACGGAAGTCCCCGGTCAGGGTTTTGAAGTGCCGTTCCAGCCCCTCAAGCCAGGAAAGAACGGCGCCGGCGTCAGGATCCGGACCCAGATACTCTGAAGGATGAAAGGAGCAGACCACCGCGGCATTGGCAAAGCGGCCGTCCCGCCGGTAAAGGCTCATTCCGTTGACGATATTCACGTCTTCCGAGGGCGCGGCGGGAACCACCTGGCCGCCGGGACACATGCAGAAACTGTAAACCCGGTGAGTGCCCTGGCTTTTATCGGTGAGGCGGTATTCCGCCGCCTTGACCCCCGGCAGGCTTTCCCGGCCCCATTGGGCCAGGTTTATCAGTGATTGGGGGTGCTCCGCCCGGAACCCCAGGGCAAAGACCTTTGGCCGGAAGAGTATTCCCCGGTTCAAAAGCATGCGGTAGGTGGGGTAGTGGGAATGGCCGGGCGCAAGAACGACCCTGCCGTAGGTTTCTTCCTGTCCGTTTATGATACAGCTCTGAACCTTCCCCTGTTTTATGATCATATCTTCCAAAGTAGTTCGAAAGCGGATGTCCACCCCCGCTTCCTGAAGCTCCCTGCGGAGATTCTGTGTCATGGAAAAGAGATTGTCGCTGCCCAGATGGGGGTGGTTCAGCCAGGCGATCTCTTGTGGTGCACCTGCTTTCAGGTACCTGTTTATGATGAACTCCTTTTCCCGGCTGATTCCCTTGCTTCGGGAGGTGAGCTTTCCGTCGGAAAAAGTGCCTGCTCCTCCTTCTCCCGTCGCGTAGTTTCCCAGGGCTTCGAAGCGGCCGGTCTGTTCAAAACGCGCAATGGAATCACGCCGTTCTTCCACCGGCTGTCCGCGTTCTATCCAGGTGACCTGATATCCTGCCCGGTTCAAGGCCAGGGCGGGAAAGAGTCCCGCCGGGCCGGAGCCGACCACAAGCACCTTTTCCTGTTTCGCTCCACCTGCGCTACGGAAGTTCTCCAGCCGGTCTTCCAGGAGCTGGCGGGATTCCTGTTTCCATTCTTCTGTCGTAATTTCCGGCGAGTGTACCAGAATCTGCATCTGCCAGTGGATCTGGTTCTTCTTCCGGGCGTCCAGGCTTTTCTGGAGTATGACAAAGGAAGCTTCTTTGAGTTTGAGTTTTCTTTTCAGATCTCTCTGCCATTGTGCATCCAGAGCTTCCAGAGATATCTTGTGTGTCAGTATTCGATTGCCCATGATATGAGGAGTATCATAGACGCGGAAGGATTTAAGGGGCAATAGGCCCTGTAGCCGGCAGCAAAAAAAACCGCCTCCTGTGTAAGGAGGCGGTTGGTACTTTAAAAATGTCAGTACTTAAAAAGGCCTGTCTGCAATGTATTTATACTGCTTCCACTGGGTGTCGATCCGTTTCTTCAGGTCTTCCAGCAGCATGGCCGCCCGTTCCGGGTTGGCACGCTGAAGGGCCTTGAACCGGTTTTCCGCGTAGATGTAGTCTTCCACCGGGGTTGCAGGTTCCTTGGAATCCAGCTGGAAGGGGTTTTTGCCTTCAAGTACCAGATCCGGGTTGTAGCGGTACAGAGGCCACATGCCCGAGGTGACCGCTGCCTTGCCCTGGTCCATTCCCGTGGTCATGTTGATGCCGTGGGCGATACAGTGGCTGTAGGCGATCACGATGGACGGTCCGTCGTAGGCTTCCGCTTCCATGAGTGCCTTGATGGTCTGGATACGGTTGTAGCCCATGGAAATACGGGCGACGTACACATAGCCGTAGCTCATGGCGATGGCGCCCAGGTCTTTCTTGCCGATGCCTTTGCCGCTTGCCGCAAACTGGGCAATTGCTCCGGTGGGGGTGGATTTGGACATCTGCCCGCCGGTGTTGGAGTAGACCTCGGTATCCAGTACCAGGACGTTGATGTTCTTGCCGGATGCGAGCACGTGGTCAAGGCCGCCGAAGCCGATGTCATAGGCCCATCCGTCGCCTCCGAAGATCCATACTGAGCGGCGCACCAGATGGTCGGCGGCGGAAATCATTTCCTGCCCCAGCTTGCCCTGGCTGGCGCATGCTTTTTTCAGTTCTTCCACCCATCCCCGCTGCTTTTCTATGTCGGATTCTTCTTTCTGGGTGTTGTTTTTCAGGTTTTCGATCAGACCCTTGTCCACCGAGGTTTCTGCCGCCACTTTGTCCAGGAGTTCCCTGGCGTACACGGCGAGCTTGTCACTGGTAAGGCGCATACCCATACCGAACTCCGCGTTGTCTTCGAAAAGGCTGTTTGACCATGCGGGCCCGCGTCCGTCTGCGCGTTTGGTGTAGGGAGTGGTGGGCAGGTTTCCTCCGTAAATGGATGAACAGCCCGTCGCGTTGGCAACCAGCATTCTGTCGCCGAACAACTGGGTAACCATCTTGACGTAGGGTGTTTCACCGCAGCCCGCACAGGCGCCGGAGAACTCGAACAGGGGTTCCAGGAGCTGGCTGCCCTTGGTCTGGTTCTTTTTCACCAGGTCACGGGAAAGATAGGGAATGTCCAGGAAGAACTGGAAGTTTTCCGCTTCTTTTTCCCGCAGGGGTTTCTGGGGCATGAGGTTGATGGCCTTGTCGGTTGTTTTCTCGCCGTTTACTTTCTTGTACGCAGGACAGATGTTCACACAGGCTCCGCAGCCGGTACAGTCTTCCGGCGCGACCTGGATAGTGAACTTCATGCCTTCGTATTCCTTGCCCTTTGCCTCGCAGCTTTTGAAGGTTTCCGGAGCGCCGGAGAGTTTGTCGGCGCCGTAGACTTTCATCCTGATGGCCGCGTGGGGACATACTGCTGAACAGTCGCCGCACTGGATACAGGTATCAGGGTCCCATACGGGAATTTTTTCTGCAATGTTGCGTTTCTCGTATTTGGTGGTGCCGGTAGGGTAGGTTCCGTCGTCGGGAAGCTTGCTCACCGGGATCATTTCTCCGCGGCCCGCGATCAGTTCTCCGGTTACTTCCTTGATGAAGGCAGGTGCGTCTGCGGGAACCGGAGGAATCATGTGTTTGTCCCCAACAGTCTGTTTCGGGTAGTTGACTGCCTGGATGTTTTCCACCGTGGCATCAATACCGCGGAGGTTCATGTCCACGACTTCCTGACCTTTTTTTCCGTAGGTCTTGATGGCATATTTCTTGATCAGCTCGATTGCTTCGTCTTCGGGGAGCACGCCGGAAATCTTGAAAAAAGCGGTCTGCATGATAGTGTTGATGCGTCCGCCCAGGCCCACGCTTTCCGCGATCTTCACCGCATCGATGACATAGAACTTCAGTTCCTTGTCAATGATCTGTTTCTGCACTTCTACAGGCAGGTTTTCCCATATCTCGTCTTTGGTGTAGTGGCTGGTTACAAGGAACACTCCGCCTTTTTTTATGCGGCTGAGCATGTCGTATTTTTCCAGGAAACTTTCGTTATGGCAGGCCACAAAGTCGGCGTTCTGAATAAGGTACGCGCTCTTGATTTTCTTTTTACCGAAACGCAGGTGGGAAACGGTAATTGCCCCCGCTTTT
>JAFGQL010000146.1 GCA_016935695.1 Spirochaetales bacterium | reverse complement strand
AGGTGCGGGAGGCTCCTTAGTCTTTGTTATCTTCGACGATGAAGGATTGCAATGGGTACCGAATATGGAAAATTATAAACTTTTTGTCGACCTCGACGGGGTTCTCGTGGATTTCGACCGCGGCGTGAAAGAGATAACAGGGAAACTGCCTAGGGAACTGTTCATCGGTACTATGTGGGCCATCCTTGCAAAAACTCCAGGTTTTTATGACCGCCTTGCATGGATGCCTGACGGGAAAGAGCTGTGGGAGACGGTCCGTCATCTGGAACCTGTCATCCTTACCGGTCTGCCCCGGGGGAGCTGGGCCGAACCCCAGAAGCGTACCTGGTGCACCCGGGAACTGGGCTGTGATGTTCAGGTGATTGCCTGCATGACCAGGGACAAGGCCGAACGTGCCCGGGCGGTAACAGCGGAAGGTGCGGTGCCGGTACTTATAGATGACCGGGAAAAAACCCGGGAATCCTGGGAAGCCATGGGCGGGGTGTTCATTCATCATACGGATACGGAGACCACCCTTGAGCATCTGCACCGTTTGGGCCTTTACCGTCCTTGATGTGAATGCAGCTTCAGCTTGACTTATGCGTTTATTACCGACATAGTTTTATCACATGAGGTTTCAACTGGTCCGTCCCGGAGACGTTTTCGTGATACTTTTCTCCCTGGTATTGCTTGCCGCAGCGTGGGGAAGCCTTTACCGCGGATCCGACGATCCTGTACTTGTCCGCATCATGAGTCCCGAAGGCGAGTGGCTGTACTCCCTTGATACGGAAACGGACCTGCTGATTCCCGGTGACCTTGGCACAACCGCGGTGCATATCCACGGCGGCGAGGCCTGGGTGAGTGATTCTCCCTGCCGGGACAAGGTTTGCGTGTCCATGGGAAAGGTGAGCTCACTTCATGGCTGGATCGCCTGTCTTCCAAACCGGGTGTTCATTCAGGTGGTGCCTGCACACAGTACAGGAGAGGCTGAGGTCGATGGCGTTTCTTTCTGAAAAACAGCAATCAGCGGATACCACGGCTTTTTTCGGGGCACTGTGTCTCTTCTTTTCTACCCTTGAATATCTGTTTCCCCGTCCGGTTCCCTTTTTCCGTCTGGGTCTTGCCAATCTGCCGATCATGTTGGCCATTGATGTTCTTTCCTTTCCCCAGCTGCTCATTCTCGGTCTGCTCAAAGTACTCGGCCAGGGCCTCATTCACGGAACCCTCGCTTCCTATGTGCTGCTTTTCAGCTTTTGCGGCACCTTCTCCAGCCTGTTTGTCATGTACGGGGCCAGGAGGATTCCTGGGCTGTCCTATCTGGGGGTAAGCGTCCTCGGCGCTCTGGTATCCAATACGGTACAGATAGGTCTGTCCCTTCTTTTAGTCTTTGGGACCAGCGCAGCCCTGATTATTCCTTATTTTTATACCATGGGATTATTGAGCGGTGCCGGCATAGGGCTTTTTGCCAACTGGTTTACTGACGGTTCGGCATGGTATACAGCGCTGGCCGGAGGCCGGTCTCTTCCCGGTTCTTTTGAAGGTATCCGGGAAAAGAATCAGGAGAAGACAGCTGCACAGCCTTTCCGCCGGAAACACAGAACTGATCATCTTTCAAAAGTACTCAGACCCGGCGAACGTTTTACCCTGGGCCTTGCCCTTATCATTCCCCTGGTATTCCAGGAGTCCCTTGTGTTCCGCGCTGTTCATCTGTGTCTGCTCGCTGTGTTGTGTGTGATGTCGGGTAAACGTCTTTCATGGCTGTATTTTATTAATCTCCTGTTCTGGATAACCCTCTTTCAGCAGCTTTCCCCCTTTGGAAGAGTGCTTGCAAAAATCGGACCGCTAAGCATCACGCGAGGCGCCCTGGAAGCCGGGATAGGCAAGTCCCTTTTGTTGATCGGGCTGGTGTTCACGTCACTTTTTTCCGTGACCAGGGGTCTTAAACTGCCGGGAAAACTTGGAGGACTGATCGGACGGATGTTCTATTATTTTGAACAGTTGTACCAGGGGAAGCACCGAATCAGAAGAAAAAGCTTTTTGCGTGATATCGACCTGCTGTTGAAAGATGCCCAGGCTCTGCCGGCTTCTTACGGCAGGCCGCCGGGGGATACGGCCCCGGATTCTTCTGGTCCTTCTGTTATGATAAGGACAGTATCGGCTGTAACCGTGCTTGTGGTTTTTTACAGTGTATTCGCGGCAGGGCTATTTCTTTCAGGAAATTAAAAAGGCGGGATAAGAGGCGGTTGTAATGGATAAAGGAAAAAACGGAATGCGACAAGGCGAGGGGGGAGTTTCCCGTGAAAGAGTTGTCCCAAAACCCCGCCTATCCGGGGAAAGCAAGCTGCGGGGGCTTATTGAGCTGCTTGCGCATATCGACCATGTGTTTATTCAGACCCACAATTTCCCGGACCACGATGCAGTCGCATCGGCCTACGCCCTCAAGCTGCTCCTGGATCATTTTGATATTCAATCGACTATTATTTACCAAGGCACCATACAGAGGGATTCCCTTAAAGAATTCATACACCATTTGAAAATTCCCATTTACAACCAGAGTGAAGTGACTCTGCACCCTCATGATAAAATTCTGATTGTGGACGGCTGTAAGGGAAATAAAAACGTGACGGACCTGATCGCTGATGAGGCCGGAGTCATTGACCATCACGAGGTTGTAAAACCCGAAAGCGTGCCCTGGTGCGATATACGGCCGGAACTCGGGGCCTGCTGTACCCTGGTGTTTTCCTACTGGGAGGAAACTGGGCTTTCCATACCAAGGGAAGTCGGTACCGCTCTGCTTGTGGGTCTTTTGGTAGACACGGCCATGATGACAAGGGGGGTCAGCCGCGAAGATGTTTCCGCCTATTCCCGGCTGTACGGCATTGCCGAAATGCAGTTTGTGAACAGGCTGTTAAGAAACAACATTCAGGAAAAGGACCTCAAATACTTTTCTGACGCCATTGCATCACTGGAAATTAACGGCTCCATTGGGTTCTGTTACCTGGCAGACGGATGCAACCAGAACCTTCTGGGCATCCTGGGCGACTTTTTTCTTGCCATCAAGGAGATAGACTTTGTGCTGCTCTGCGCCGAAAACAACGGCGGCATTAACCTTTCCATGCGCAGCGAAAACAGGAAGTGGAATGCCTCGGTGATCATGCAGTCCATTTTGGAAGGTATCGGTTTCGGAGGCGGCCACGGCGACATGGCCGGAGGTATTGTGCCGCACCGTTCGGAGGTAGAGCCTGAAACACTGCGCGGACGTTTGTATGAAGCCTGCGGTGAGCTTTCCCGGTAGTGCAGATAATGATTAACACTGCTGCATGGTATAAACTGTGTGCGGATATTTTTGTGTGCAGCAGGAAGGGGATTACAAGGCAATGGATTATTACGAAATAAAAGATACCAAGGAATTACTGAAAAAATACATATCTGATATTGATACGCTGGAGGACCTCCATCAGCATATTTCCGCGGATGTAATGATGTTCGTACCGGAAATTGAGAACCCGTGGACGATCAAGGAACACCTCGTGCATATTGCCGAAACCGAAGCGAATTGTTTCCTGCGCTATAAACGGGCACGACTGAACCCTGGCGCTGTTTTGAATTTCGGCGGAGGTGATGTCGAAACCAGTCATGTGGTATTGGGATACAACGCTGCGAATCTTGACGATTACATGATGCTGTTCCGGACATTACGGACCATTGTCCGCAACGAAGTCAGTAACCTTTCCGAGGATGAGCGGGAAAACAGCTACATCATCCATCCTGATTACGGAAGGTGCAGCATAAAATTCATTCTTTCAATTTACACCCAGCATGTGGATGTGCATATGGGAATGATACAGCGAAATATATCCCTTTGGGATACCTCTTTGAAATAAAAGAAGGGCACCTCATTTACACAGGTTCTTTGCAGAATGGATGCTCCGGTTATGTGAAATTGACAAAAAGGGGCTGTCTAATAAGTAGGCAGCCCTTTTAAAATTTTCACCACGGATTGAATAGAAAAGCAGAGTAGCGGTACACGGATGT
>JAFGQL010000145.1 GCA_016935695.1 Spirochaetales bacterium | reverse complement strand
CCATCCGGAGGGCGCCGCCTCCAGCGGGAACAAGGGGACCGGCATTTTCACCGTCATAGCCCACACTGGCAATCTCGCCGATATGAATAATGTCGCCATCGGCTTTTTTCCCCGACTTCAGGAAGAAATCGTCCTGCACCTTCCGTATGGAGCCGCTTTGGTGGAGAAGCTTCAGGGATTCGCTGAACAGGTAACGAATTTCCTGTACAGTATCACTGTTGCCATCGTCACCGGTGTTTCTCTGAAAACCTGGAATCCCGTGTTTCGAAAGCCGGGAATTCCCCTGTTCTAAAACAGCATTTATTGTTTCCTGGGCCTCGTCCGCCCTGGAATGACGTTCTTCCAGTAGACGCAGGTCCTCAGTCCTTTCCTGAATCTGCAGATCCAGGGATATATGCTGCTCTTCGAGGATATCCAGATCATTCCGGGCGTCACGCACCCGCTGTTCACCATCGGTCTCAATTTCCTTTATCCGGTCCTCTAACAGTCTTATTTCGGTATCTAAAAACACGAATTCCTTTTTATAGGCAGCTACCAGCGGATCATTGTTTTCCTGTCCGTACAGGACAACGGCGCACAGAACCATAAGACTTGCATATATGAGATATCGTCCTTTCATTGCCATTGTCCTTTTTCACGCCCGCCGGGAATGGGAAGTTCAAAATATCCTTCCCGGAGGTTTTTCTTGAGGGAAACAAATAAATTCTCTATGTTTTTGGCGTCCTCTCTTGATCCTGCTTCCACATAGGTCCAGACCGATTCATTCCGCAGGGCATAACCGAAGACTCCGTCGAAGGTTTTAAAATACAACAAAACCATACCAAGGCGCGCCACCTCGGCGAGTTGATCTTCGCCATGCAAAGAGATAGTTTGACGATAAAGGCCGCTTTCCCTGCACAGGCGAGCTTCCTCCTCCATAATGTTCCACATACGTGCGAGGGCTTCGGATTCCAGAAGACGCTGTGATGTCAACACCCGTTCCAGACTGTCAAGTTCATTCAAACGATCTTCTGTATGAAAGGGAAGCGAAGAGGAAATATATTCTCTCAGGTAACCCAGGACTTCCAGTATGACCGGCTTAAGTTCATCCATCCTTATACTGCTTTGGGCAATCCGTTGGGTATGCTCGGCTAATTCCCGTTCCAGCTGGGCGAACTGCAGCTGCTGGCGGTTTATCCGCGCCTGG
Organism: Spirochaetales bacterium; assembly: GCA_016935695.1. GTDB lineage: Bacteria > Spirochaetota > Spirochaetia > JC444 > Marispirochaetaceae > JAFGQL01. The sequence continues at coordinate 33,203 of JAFGQL010000145.1, read as the reverse complement.
ATATCCGCCTGCTGTGTCGCAATGGAGCGCAGTTCTTCATTGAAACCCGCTTTTATTACATCCAGCTCATTATTGAGCGTTTCGGCTTCCGCGCGTTTTTGCGCGATACTCGCGGCCATGTTTTCAAGAGCCTCCTGGTTTGTCTGGGCAAAAACTGCGCCCCAGGCGGCGGCCATCAATAACAACATAATCCCTGTGCGATTCATCAGAATCCTCAAACATCATCACAAATTTTTTTGCCGCTTATTTTTTAGTCTGCGGCGGTTACAACAACGGGCGCCCTCTTTGACAAGAGGACGCCGCGTACTGTTTTTTTTTGACTTATTTTTTTTACTTAGTTTTCAGCTTCGGTTGTCCAGCTGCTCCACCAGTTGGTGCTACCGTTGTAAGCACCGATGTACTGGGCAGCCGCGGGAGCACCGTGGGTAGTTGCATCAACCGCAGTTACCGAACCCTGAAGTACAGTAAAAATGGCGTTGTCAATATCAAACTGGTTTGAACCGTCATAATTGGTCTGCTCAATGACAGCGACATTGGGAGTGGTGGCAGTGGCAGCCGCATCAAACACAGGTGCATCATCTGCTTCATATCCCTCAATTATGACACCGTCATAAATGAAGTCAGTACTTGCAGCAGTGTCATTGACCTGGGCGGGAGAAGCCACGGAGCTTACGATGACGGTGTTGACAAGCTTACCGAGGGTGCCGACCTTCATATTAAGGTACTCGTTGACGGGAGACATAATCGTAACGTTGGCCACATAGGGGTCTGAGGTCGGATCTGCTTCGCCGTCGGCTTCAATGAGCTTATCGGCAGCATAAGGCGAGCCGTACTGCTGGATGATCAGATGCTGTATTCCGCCGACCCAGCCATTGTCCCAGTCCAGGGAATCGTCACCGGCACCGGTGATAACGACATAAGAGGCTTCAACTGCGCCGCCGAAGAATTCAAGGCCGTCGTCCTTGTTACAGTGAATCTGCACATGGTCTACCGTCGTGCCGCTTCCGACACCGTAAAAAGCAATTCCGTTTAATTCATTTTCCGGGTCAAAAAAAGTACCTGCGAATTCAACGCGGACATACTGAAGGGTACCGCTTGAGTCGGCATTATTCGTGCCTCCCCATGGCTGGTAAATAGCTTCGGCAACCGCGCCGGGCCCTTCGTTGGAAATTCCGTTCCCAAGCAGGACGATACCGCCCCAGTCACCCTGGGCCCGGTCGCCTTCGTCATTTGCAGACGTAAACACGATGGGATCAGTCGAAGTACCTACCGCGTTGATCGTGGATCCGCGGCTTACGATAAGCACCCCGGGATCAACACTGGAGACCTCACCCTTTATAAGGGTACCGGCTTCGATGGTCAGCTCAGCATTGCTTGAGTTGTCGTTTCCGATAATTACCTGACTGGACAGGTAGTAGGTCTGATCAAGGGTCGGATAAGCAGCATGGTGTTTGGTAAAGCTGATATCGCTGCCGAATCTGCCGGTAACCAGAATTTCCACATAGTCTGACGAATCATCGCCAAAGTCCAGATCGTCTTCGGAATCAGCATCAACCAGGCGCTCAGCCATGTATCCCCCGAGGGCATCGGCTACTGTAACCGTCCAGCTTCCAGGCAGCACATCGCCGACTTCGTAAGGCTGGGGGTCGACCACGGTAGTGGTGGTCTCTTCACAGCCTGCAAGGCCAAGGACCAAGGCTGCCGCTAATAAAACCGCAAGTAACTTGCTGTTTGTCATTTTGTTTCCTCCAAATAATGATATTGAACATCACTACACAGGAGGGGCATTAAAGAACTATGCAATTCATGTGAAGAAACGGTTAAATTGCAAAAAAGCGCAGGGGTTCTGCCCTGCGCTTGGATAGATGTGACCGTTTGCCTTTTGGTCAGTTCCGTTCGGCCTCGGCTATGATGCATTCTATGTCTTTCTGAATATCCTCAAGCTTCCGGGCAACCTCCTGTTCCGCTCTGGCAAGGTCCGGCCCCGGCTGAGTACAGCAGGATGCGTAAAACTTGATCTTAGGCTCTGTACCCGACGGCCGGGCCGTCACTACCGATCCGTCTTCTAAAAGAAACTGAAGCACATTGGACGAGGGCATGTCCAGGTTTTTCTCTTTTTTGCCGGTTCCGATGGCGAGGGTGGTACCATCCTGATAGTCTTTCAAGGCTGAAAGTTTCATGGATCCCAGGGAAGCCGGTGGATCGGACCTCAGCCGGTCCATGAGGCCGTTCATTATTGCAAGGCCTTTTTGCCCTTTGAAATATTTAGAAATGAGAATTTCCTTGAAATACCCGAAACGCCTGTATATATCATTCATGTGGTCAAGAACCGACCATCCCCTGGCCCTGTTATAAAGGGCCATTTCAGCAGTCAGAAAGGCTGCCGATATGGCGTCCTTGTCCCGGACTTCGGTTTCGATCAGATACCCGTAACTCTCCTCACCGCCGAACACGTAACCTTCACCGGTACGGGTTTCAAACTCCATCATTTTCTCTGCTATGTACTTGAACCCGGTCAGCACATCGTAGCAGGCAGCACCGTAGGCTTCTGCAATCCGGGCCTGAAGCTCAGTGGTAACAATGGTTTTGACCATGGCGGGTTTCTGAGGAAGAGTTCCCTGTTCTTTTCTTTGGGAAAATATGTAATCTGCCAAAAGGGACCCAAGTTGATTGCCGTTAATCAGCACAAATTCTCCATCCGGGCCCGGTACGGCAATACCCAGACGGTCAGAATCGGGATCGGTGCCCATCAGCAGGTCAGCCCCTTCCTTTTGGGCAAGTTCAAGACCGAGTTTCAGTGCCGAGGCTTCCTCGGGATTGGGATAATCAACAGTTGGAAAATTACCGTCGGGTTCCCTCTGTTGCGGAACGGTAATGACAGATATACCCATCTCTGACAGGACCCTTTCCACCAGCATGGTACCGGTACCGTGAAGAGGGGTATAGACAACTTTCAGGTTCCTGCCCTCCCGGCGCATCAGCTCAGGTTGCAGGGAATATTTTTTAATCATTTCGACAAATGCGTCGTCAATGTCCTTGCCGATGAACTCAAGAAGACCGTTCTGTTCTGCTTCTTCACGGGTCATTACTTCTATCCGTCCCCGGACCTTCCGGACTTCGTCAATGATTCCTTTGTCATGGGGTGGAACAATCTGGCCGCCGTCATCCCAATACACCTTGTACCCGTTGTACTCCGGCGGGTTATGGCTCGCGGTCACGACAATACCGCTTGTCGCACCAAGGGTCCGCAGGGCGAAGGATAATTCAGGGGTCGGTCTGAGGGATTCGAACACATAGGTCTTTATCCCCTGGGTACACAGGACCAGCGCCGCTTCCAGGGCAAAAGTCGGTGAATAGTTGCGGGAATCATAGGCAATTACCACCGAGGCTTTTTCTACCGGTACTGCGGCGCGTATATAGTTGCCCAGACCCTGAGTGGCTCTTCTTACCATATACGGGTTCATTCTGTTGTACCCCGCGCCTATGACACCGCGAAGCCCTCCGGTTCCAAAGGACAGCTCGGTATAGAAACGGTCGTTCAGGTCCTGTTCATCCTTTTTTTCCAGAATGGTTTCCATTTCCTTTTTGAATACCGGATGCTCCTCAAGCTCAATATATTCTTTTGCCTTCCGTACTAATTCATCCATGGTCATCGCGTGCCTCCCTGCTGTGTATACCCTCATATTATAGAGACTGGCAACATGAGGTCAATCAACCGGGTAAAATGCCGCACCTGGAAAAAAAACCAGGCGCAGGCAGGAAACAGACGACACACATCTGCCTGCTGCCATGCGCCTAAGATGGCTGAAAAGCGGGATATCAGGGTATTCCTGGAAGGATCAGGCGGTTCTTCCGTACACAATTTTCCGCACCGTCTCAAGCGAGAGGGCGAACTGGTCCGCAAGTTCGTCGATGGATTTTCCCCTCTTTTTCAGTAATCTGATACTTTGATTGCGTTCCTTCAGCATGATCCTGGTGCCGTTCTTGACCCCCCACCCGAGCTTTTCGCCGTCGGTACGGGGAATATAGATCTGAGACCCCTGGATATACTGCTGGATTTCCTTGATTAATTCTGCGGGTAAAACTTCATTTGCGTTTAAATAAGACATGTGCCATTCCTCTTCAACATGCTGCATGTTCAATGCTTTATCGATCAATGTTCTTACGGTAAAGAACACTGCCTACAAAACCGATGCGCGAGGTAAGGCAATTTAAGGCAAGAAACTTCTTTTACATTCTCCTTTAATTGCCTTTACCCGGGCCCAACCCTGAACGGTACCCCGTCATTTGTATGGCGAATACGATCTGAATGATTCATGTACATCCTCCTGTCTCCTATAATATGTGTATTGTCGCATTTTATTCACAATGCTGTTTCATTGTATATGGCAAAAACAATTATAAAAAGCCACTCATCGACATATTTGTCACTTTTTTTCATCACTTTCTCACACTTTTTCATTACGGTCCCCACATTGCAATAATCTTTATTCATGGTGTCCATTCATGATAGCATCGGGGACATGAAAGGACCCGGAACGCGTGTATTGTTCATCGAAGGTTTCTACGGCGGCTCTCATCGGTATTTCGCCCGGGGTTTTGCAGAAAACAGCCGGCACCGGGTTACTCTGGCGACCATGCCTGCCCGGTACTGGAAATGGCGGCTGAAAAGTTCGGCGTACCACATCCTTTCACGGCACGACATCCGGGCCTTTGATGTAATTTTTGCTACCAGCATGACTGATGTCTCCCAGCTCAAGGCCCTTGCCCCCGGATGTCCGCCGGTACTTCTGTACATGCATGAAAACCAGCTCACCTACCCCCGGCCGGAAGGGGCACACCGCGACATGCATCTCGAAATGGCCCAGGTCGGTTCCTGTTTAGCTGCTGACCGTATTCTTTTCAACTCCCGGTATCATAAAAACGCGTTCTTCAGCGGTTTGAAAGCCCATCTCGACACCTACCCCGAATACAGGCCGTCGTGGATAACCGGGGCCCTCAAGGCAAAAGCGGGTGTGCTGTACCCGGGTATAGGTCTTGAAGAACCGGCAATGGTCAAAGAGAAATCCGGCTCCCACCCAGCTCATGTCATCTGGAACCACCGCTGGGAATTCGACAAGCAGCCGAAATCGTTCTTTTATGCCCTAAACAAAGTCAAGAACGCCGGCATACCTTTTCGTCTGTCGCTTTTAGGCGAACCCTCCATAGTTCAGCCGGAGGAGTTCCTGGCCGCAAAGGAAATGTTCCGCAAGGAACTGGTCCATTTCGGGTATGTGCCCTCCCGGACCCGGTACCGCAAAATTCTTGAAAACGGGGATATTCTGGTCAGCACCGCCATTCAGGAAAACTTCGGCATTTCGGTCATGGAAGGCATCCACGCAGGGCTTTTCCCCCTCCTGCCTGACCGGCTATCCTACCCGGAGCTCATTCCAAAAAACCTCCACCCTCATGTGCTGTATAAAAACAGACAGGACCTGGCCGCCCGACTGGCTTTTCTGTGCTCAGGCGGCAAGAGCGCCATTGAACAGCGGACCATAATCGGGCAGCTTCAAAAAAAGGCGGACGGATTTTCCTGGAGAAAGGTGATTGAAAAATATGACGATGAATTGAGCTCCCTGGTAAATAGAGGTCTTCGTGGCAGCCAAACATAAACCGACCTTCTTTGAGTATTACCAAACCCTGTATCCCGAGCGCTTTCCTGAGCTTTGCCGGGCATTTGCCCATGAACAGGAATATGCATGTTTCGAGGAAGGCCTTTTACAACCGTATTTTCTTGATCCCGCGTCAGTACGGGTCGCCGAAGTACTGCAACCAGAAGGGGGCTCAGAAATCCTGGACCTGTGCGCTGCCCCTGGCGGAAAAACCCTTGTGTTAGCCGCGAGGATGCCTGAGACTGCCCGCCTGACCGCCAACGACCGCAGCGCCCAGCGCCGGGGAAGACTCCACAAAGTACTGGATGATCACCTGCCCGGGGATATCCGAAAGCGGGTGCATGTTACCGGCCACGACGCGGCTCAATGGGGACTGCACCGCAGGGACTGTTACGACCGGATACTTCTGGACGCCCCCTGTTCTTCGGAACGTCATGTATTCAATTCCCCGCCCCATCTTGCCCAATGGTCGCCGGCTCGGACAAAACACCTGGGCATACAGGCATTCGCCATGCTCGCGTCCGCCTTTGACGCCCTTGCCCCGGGAGGACGCCTCGTGTATGCCACCTGTTCCATAAGCCCCCTGGAGAATGAAGAAGTAGTGAAAAAACTTATTCATAGAAGAAAAGGATCAGTTCTTGTGGATATTGAACGAGAACATGAAGAACAGGCTGATCCTGGTTACCGCCTCTGGCCTGACCGGGAGCACAGGTGGGGACCGATCTATTTCGCTGTGATTACCAAAACCTGATACAGAGTTTACGATTCTAAAATGATGAAAATTTTTCCAAGACCTTTCATGACAGCAGAAAAAACCTTTATAACGGCCTTTGAAACAGTCTCGGCATTATCCTCGCCGGCCCAGCCGTTGTCCACAAGAAACGACGAAACCGACGCAATGAAGTCCGACATCTCCCGGGATGCCCCTTTTTCCGGAAAGACCGCCACCGTACCCTGCACCAATATCTGCTCATTGAGCGTGTGTTCTTTTCCAGACAACACCAGAGCCGAACCGTAATCGTCGGTAAAAACAAACACTGCAAGCTCGGTAAAAGGAATGGGAACCCGTTTGGACATCATTCCGGAGAGCACGACCCGCTCTCCCGCGAATGCCTGGGGATCTTCATGGATGGCCTTGGTAGTCGTACAGCCGGAGGCGAAAGCAAAGATACAAATACCTGCAATAACGAGCTTATTCACATGGTTCATTAGACTCCCCTTCCTTTATGGTGCTTTTCCATGATCCCGGATCAGGTCATGCGTATGAGTTCATGTTCCGAAGGATCCACTGGGTGGTACTCAATGTCCGGTTTGTCCTGGAGCACTTTCTTCACTTGATGGCAGAAATCGTAAAGGTCGGTCCCTTCGACTTCCTCCTCGGACATTGCATGAATAATTTCGCTGTTATGGGTTTTCACCGACTTATGTTCAAGAGAAAACCCTATCTGGGCGTCCACGGAAATATGCGGTTCTAACCTGGTAATATCCGCGGGGATCTTGTCGCCGAAAACCTTCCGCAAGGCAGGAAGGCTGAAATAATTCTCTATGGAGGCCCGCTCCAGCCGCCACACCTTTATTCCCATCTTTTCGCAGTTCTTGTAAAAGCGGGAGGTAGCAACTTCGTTTTCTTCCCTGGAAAAAGTCAGGGCTATCACGTTCTGTCTGCGCGAAAAAATACCCAGATCCAGATAGGCCCGGACGTCGCCGCTTAAAGGAAAATAATTAATGTTAAAGCGGCGGTTCAATCCCGCCCAGTGCAGGACCCGCCCTATCACCGGTATGTCGGACGGCTGTTCAACGATGACGATGGCATCGGCAATCAGGTGGTCGGAAATGGAGTAACCCAGATTAAACAGAACCTTTGCGTTTTCGGTCTCGTCGGTCACCTGTACTTCGCTTCCTGTGTACTGGACATAGAAAATTCTGTCCACCACCGAAGGATTCAGGAAAATGTAGGAGTGGGTGGACAGAATGAACTGCTTGTTCTCCACGCCTTTCAGGAAAGTGAGGAAGCGCTTCTGCATTTCCGGGTGCAAGTGGCTTTCCGGTTCCTCAAGGCAGATGATTGAATGATTGGTGCCTATGGCAAAGGTAATCATTGTTAACAGGTCCGCAAGCCCCAGCCCAGAGTCTTCGGCGGGAATCCACACTTCTTCCTCAAAACGTTTGAAAATAATCTGTATGTTGTTTTTCAGGTCCGGGACAATGTCGAACTCATAGTCGGATATTTCCGAGAAGGCCTCGAAAATACGCTTGAACAGTTTATACTCCTCGGTGGAGGGGCTCTGGTTTTTCAGATAAAACAGATGGTTTACCACCCCGCCGCCGTAGGGCTCAATTTCCTGATCCAGGTTTATTTCCACCGAGCTCTCGAGTTTCCGCTTTGGCGGGATCAGAATGGATTTGAAATTCGCGGCCACATCTTCGAACCAACGGCTGAGTATTTCCTGCATCTCGAACATGTTTTTTATGTTTTTCAGGTCTTTATCAGAAGAGAGGTCTTTCGCGCACTGGTCGATTATCTGGTCCTCCTCGCCGTAATACCAGATAGTCCCGGCGGACTTGAGGCCTTCAAGGTAATTTTGAAACGCAGCGGTCGCCTTCCTGGCAATATTATCGAAGTATTTACCCGCATCGACGGAAAAATGATTGATGAGGCCGGAAACATCGTCCAGAGCTTTCCCGACAGCGACACAGTCTTTTTTATTAATGCCCTCGACAATCGACGTTTTACCCGAATTATTTTTGCCGAACAAGATGTTAATTTTACCGAGACTGTTCAAATGGATGCTGCGGACACCTTTGTGGTTTTTTACCTTGATTTCAGAAAACATACATTTTTGCCCCGTAGCAGGCTGATGTTTTTGGAATATAAAGGTTCCGCCTGCATACTCTTATCTTACATTGAGCCGGCAGGGCAGGTCAATTAAATAACAAGCCTGGACCAAAGGTCCCATTAATGACCCAGGAATCGCTCCATGACACGCCGCAGGACCTGTTCATGCTCCAGATACCTGTCGGGACCGGGTTTGAGGAGCTGATCAGCGGTCTGTACAAACCGGGAGGGGACCAGCTCGCCGGCGCAGGCCTGGGTGAACGCCTGTACCGCCTCCCGGGTTACTTCTGGATGAAACTGGAAAGCAAGGACCTGATCGCCAAGGATAAACCCCTGGTTTTTACAGGCTTCGCTCGAGGCCATCAACTCCGCGCCTTCCGGAATATCAAAGGTATCGCCGTGCCAGTGAAAGGTTTCATATTCCGCCGGAAGCCCCAGGGCTATTCCCGCCGGAGTTGCCTTGACGGGAAACCACCCGATCTCTTTCTCGTGATGCCGGTACACTGCCGAACCAAGAGCCGAGGCTATGAGCTGGGCGCCAAGGCATACCCCCAGGACCTTTTTCCCGCTGTCGACGGCCCCGCGGATACAGCGTTTTTCATGCCCAAGCCATGGATACCGGTCCTCATCACCGGCCCCCATAGGGCCGCCCATTACGACAAGCAGATCAAAGGATGAAGGATCGGGTACTGGTGCATTGTCCCAGAGGGGAACTGGATCCAGGGTAAAGCCCTTCTCTATCAATATATCCCTGATCATGCCGGGGCCTTCAAAAGGAACATGGGTACATATACCGACCCGTTTTCTTTCGTTCATGATGATCCACGTTACCATGAAAAAAAAGATTTGTGCACACCCGGGACATGGGTCCCTTGAAAAAGACCTGACTTTCTGCTGATATGTATCCACCTGTATGAACCGCGTGAACTGGAGGCCACATGAGAGACATTCTCATTGCATCGCTGTTAACACTTCTGCCTATCTCTGAACTGAGGGGAGGCATTCCCTTCCTCGCCGCCAAGGGGTATTCCCTGGTTCTTGCCTATCCCCTGTGTGTCGGGCTGAACTTTCTTGTTGCTCCCCTTACCTATGTGTTCCTTACCACGGTACATAAGCTGTTCTCTCACATGAAGTGGTACATGAAACTCTTTGACGCAGTCGTCATGAAGGCCCGGCACAAGGTTGAAGGCCAGGTCGAAAAGTACGGATACTGGGGCATACTGCTTTTTGTCGCAATCCCGCTGCCCATAACAGGCGCCTATACAGGGACCTTGGGAGCATGGATCCTCGGTTTGAGCAAACGGAAAACCATGCTGGCTGTCGCCGGCGGCGTCGTCATCTCAGGACTTATCGTATCGGCGGTAGTCGCCCTGGGTATTGAAGCCCTGGATATTTTCATAAAGCATATCGGGGCCTGATCTTGGATTGGGACCTTACAAAAGAACTCAACACAAAACAGTACCAGACGGTTATGACCGTCGACGGACCGCTGCTCATCATTGCAGGGGCAGGTTCCGGCAAGACCAGAACAGTCACGTTCCGGATCGCCCACATGCTGAAGAAAGGCATTCCTCAGTCGGCGATACTGGCCCTCACCTTTACCAACAAGGCGGCCCGGGAAATGGAAGAGCGCATCCGCCACATCACCGGCAAAAAACTTTCCGCCCTGACGGTAAGTACTTTCCATGCCTTCGGAGTGAAAGTACTGCGTAAATCCATTCACCACCTGGGCTACCGTGAACATTTCAGCATCTATGACGAATCGGACAAGGTTTCCCTGTTAAAAGAAGTATGCAGAGAGTTGAAAGTGGCACCCGACGCCGTGGATTTCTGGGAACTCTCCCAGACCATATCCGCTGTCAAAACCGGCCGGAGCATCTGGACAGGAGAGAACTCCCATTACCGGAAATTCTACGATGAATACGCTGAACACATGGTGCTGTACAACGCGGTGGATTTCGACGACCTGATCGTGCTGCCTTTACGGCTCTTTGAAGAACACCCCGACGTGCTGGAGTCCTACCGCCACCGTTACCGCTATATCATGGTCGATGAATTCCAGGATACCTCCATCGCCCAGTACAAAATGATGAAACTCCTTGCCGAAACGAACAGGAATATCTGCGTCGTTGGCGACGACGATCAGTCCATCTACTCCTGGCGCGGAGCCAATTACCAGAACATCATCAATTTTGAAAAGGATTTCCCGGAACTCACAGAAATCAAGCTCGAGCAGAACTACCGCTCGACCCAGAATATCCTCGCCGCCGCTAACAGCGTAATCGCCAACAACACCAACCGCAAGGAAAAAGAGCTGTGGACAGGTACCGGAGAAGGCAAGGCCATTGAAATCTTTTATCCCGAAAACGGCGTGAGAGAGGCTCAGTTCATTGCCGAAATGATTCGGACCATCCGGTTCAAGGAACACATTCCCTACCGGGAAATCGGCATACTCATCCGTACCAACAATCTGGCGGCGGTCATAGAGGAGGCCCTCCTTACCGAAGGAATTCCCTACAAGGTTTCCGGCGGCACCAGTTTTTTTTCCCGCAAGGAAATAAAGGACATCATTGCGTACCTGCGGGTCATCACCAATCCAGACGACGATATAAATCTACTGCGTATCATCAATACTCCACGACGCGGTATAGGGAAAAAATCCCTCCAGATCATCAGGGACGTGGCCGACGGCGAAGAGTGTTCCATCTTTTCCGCCCTGTCGAAGATCCGCTACAGCAAAAACTCTCCTTTGCCAGAAAAAAGCGCTACCGACATAGAAAACTTTTTAACCCTTATTGATTATTACCGTGAACACCTCTTAAGCGGAAAGAACTTTGCCGGCCACATCCGGTCGTTAGTCGATACCATCGAGTACTGGACCTATCTTATCCTGGAAAACCAGAAAAACGAAAAAGCGGCCCGGTGGAAATTCGGCAACATCGGCAAATTTATTGAGTTCGTGGAACAATGGGAACGCAACCAGCGGGAAGAAGGCCACAAACCCAATATTTACCAGTACCTCAACCGCATCACCCTTTCTACCAGAGATGATGCAGAAGACGATTCGGAAAGCGGCAGCGTCAACCTGATGACCATCCATTCCGCAAAAGGCCTTGAGTTCGACCTGGTCTTTCTGGCCGGGGTTGAATCACACCTGATCCCCCACGCCCGGGCGGTAGAAGAAAACCCGGAGAGCATAGAGGAAGAACGGCGGCTGTTTTACGTGGCTATCACCCGGGCCCGGCAGAAGCTGTTCATGACCAGCTGCAGAACACGGAAATCCATGAAAGAAACAATCGAATGCGCGCCGTCCCCTTTCCTTGAGGAAATCCCCAAGGATCTGATAGAATACCACCGGCCCGAAGAAGAGCTGACACCCGAAGAAGCCATCCAGTCACTTTCTTCCCTCCGGGCAAAATGGTCTAGCTGACACACCAAGGAGCGGGACACACACATGCGCTACGGGTATTTCGATGATGACAATAAGGAATACGTGATTGAACGGCCGGACACCCCCCAGTCCTGGAGTAATTATCTGGGATCCACCGAATACGGCGCCGTTATTACCAATAACGCGGGAGGCTACGGTTTCTATAAATCCGGTGCCCGCGGCCGCTTCCTGCGCCTGCGCTTCAACAGCATACCCATGGACCAGCCGGGCCGCTATATATACCTGCGGGACAATGACACCGGCGATTTCTGGTCCGGTTCCTGGCAGCCTGTCGGTAAACCCCTGGACAGATATGCCTCTGAGTGCAGACACGGCACAGCCTATACCCGTATCACGTCCGATTACACGGGAATACACACCGACACTACTTACTTTGTGCCCCTCGAACAGGCTTTTGAATACTGGAAATGCCGCATTACCAACTCAGGCAGTTCACCCCGGTCATTATCTGCATTTTCCTACTGCGAGTTCACTAACCAATGGGAGACCTTTCAGGACCAGGTAAATCTTCAATATTCCCTTTTCATAAACCAGGGAAGTATGGAAAACGGTATCCTGAAACTGGCCATCCAGGACAATCTGACCCGGGTTACTCCCGGAAGGCTGGAAACCGGCGGCGCCTACCATACCTGGATGACCCTCATCGGACCGGAAATTTCCGGCTATGACACCAGCAGGGAAGCCTTCCTGGGGACCTACGGCGCCTACCATTGCCCCCAGGCAGTCAAACACGGCAGGTGCTCCAACAGCAACGCCTACGGGGATAACAGCTGCGGCAGCATTCAGACCGACCTGACCCTGGAGCCTGGTGAAAGCAGGGACCTTCTGTTCATGGTGGGCATTGGCGAAGCCGGCACAACAGGCGCCCGCACAGTGGCAGATTTCGGTTCCGTGGAATCGGCAGACAGGGAATTGCAGGCCCTTAAAACCTATTGGCATGGCAAACTGGAAAACTTCCATATTCAGACCCCCGACCATGAACTGAACTCCACCATCAACATGTGGGGTCTGTATAACTGCCTGATCACTTTCGCCTGGTCCAGGGCTGCAAGTCTCGTGTACAACGGAGAGAGAGACGGGCTGGGGTTCAGGGATTCCGTACAGGACATCCTCGGCGTCTGCGCGGCAATTCCCGAAGAGGCCGGGAAACGGCTGGAGTTGTTGCTTACAGGCCAGTTGTCCAACGGCGGTGCCATACCCGTCATTAAGCCCTTTGAACACCGGCCGGGAAAAGAATCCCAACCGCCTTCAGAACAATACCGCTCCGATGACTGCCTGTGGTTCTTCAACGCGGTCCCGGCCTATGTTGCCGAAACCGGCGATCTGGCATTTTATTCCAAGGTACTGCCCTACGCGGATAAAGGCGAAGCAACAGTATTCGGCCATCTGAGAAAGGCCCTTGATTTCAATCTTGAGCGTACCGGCGCCCACGGGCTGCCCTGCGGTCTTTCCGCTGACTGGAACGACTGTCTCAGACTGGGCTACTACGGCGAAAGCCTTTTCGTGGCCTTTCAACTCCGCCTCGGCCTGAGCGAATACGCGCGGATTGCCCGGGTTCTCGGGAATTCCGGTGAATCGGCGTGGGCCTTGTCCCATCGGGACAGCCTGGATCAGCGTATCCAGGAATGGTGCTGGGACGGCGAGTGGTTCATCTGGGCCATTGCAGAGGACGGTACCGTCTTCGGCACGAAGGACTGCGATGAGGGCCAGGTGTATCTCAATACCCAGGTATGGTCAGTCATATCCGGGGCAGCCAGTGATGAACAGGCAGAAAAAGCCATGAACGCCGTCTCTGAAAAACTGTCGACACCCTTCGGCCTGATGCTCTCGGCTCCGCCTTTCAGACACACCTCCATCGATATCATGAGGGCCGTTGTGTTCAATCCTGGGGTAAAGGAAAACGCCGGTATTTTCAATCATACCCAGGGATGGGGAATCATGGCCGAGTGTATGAGGGGAAACGGCAACACGGCTTATGAATACCTCAGGGCCGGACTTCCTGCCGCCTACAACGAAAAGGCCGAAATTCGCCAGATGGAACCCTACGTTCAGGGTCAGACCACCTACTCGACCTTCTCTCCCCGCCCGGGAACTACCCGGACCTCCTGGCTCACCGGAGCCGCCGCCTGGTCCTATTACAGTATATGCCAGTACATTCTTGGCATCCGGCCAGAGGAACAGGGGCTGCGGATAGATCCCTGCATCCCCGACACCTGGGACGGTTTCTCGGGAGTGCGGATGTTCAGGGGCAAACGGATTGTTTTCGAAGTCCGCAATCCCCGCCGGGTCCAGAAGGGTGTTTCATCGGTTACCCTGAACGGAACACCGCTGAAAACGGATCTGATACCTGCAGCCGATTTGAAGGACGAAAACCACGTAACCGTGGTAATGGGAAACAAAAAATACAGCTAAAAAGTACGAGGCGGTATGAGGTATTTCTCATTATAAAAATCATACGAAAAACTCATAATTTCATACTTTTTTCGTATTGGCAAAGAAGTATCAAAAATTGTATCATTAGGGACGTAAGTTACAAATATGCAATAAAGTGGAGACGATTATGTATTTTAAGCGTGGAAAAACAATCATAAAAAGCCAAAAACGCACTGTATCGACAAAAGGGTTTGTTATTTCCGGTATTTATACCCAACGGGAACTACACGCAATCGTATCTTACGAACGGGCCCGCTCAGACCGGGAAAACACCTCCTTCTCCATTCTTCATATACATGTCGACAGCGATCTGGCGAATAACAGAAACAGAACCGTGGGTTTTCTCAATAATCTCCGGCGTATCATAAGAGACATTGATCATCTGGGCTGGTGGGACAACGAAACCTTTGCGGTCCTGCTGCCCTCAACGAAATTCGAAGGCGCACAGGTATGCGCTCAGAAGCTTGAACAACAGCTTTCTCAACTTGGTTACGACTTCAGTCTTCATTTATACTCATATCCGGATCACTGGCTTGAAAAAACGGGCGGAAAAGATGAACACAGCTCCACAGCCAATAAGACAACTCTTCATTACGAAAAAATATTCACAAAACGGATGCCAGTATGGAAACGGAGCCTGGATATTGCCGGGTCACTGACCGCGCTGCTCATTCTTTCGCCTTTATTCCTGTTCACCGCCTTGTTCATAAAGATGGTCTCCCCCGGCGGGATCATTTTCACCCAGAAACGGGTAGGATTCAGAGGGATCGAGTTCGATTTTTACAAGTTCCGCAGCATGCATCAGGGCAACAACCAGGCTTTCCACGGAAAGCATGCCGAGGATTTCATTAAGAAAGAAGACGTACCCATGCTCAAGCTCGACGATTACGACCCCAGGATAATCCCCGGCGGAAAGATCATGAGAAAACTGTGCGTTGATGAACTGCCCCAGCTGATCAATGTCCTGAAAGGCGATATGTCTCTTGTAGGGCCCAGACCGTGTATCCCCTATGAAAAAGAATCCTATCTTCGCTGGCACACTCATCGTTTTGATGTAGTACCAGGCATGACAGGCCTCTGGCAGGTCAGCGGAAAAAACAAACTCACCTTTAAGCAGATGATCAGGCTGGACATTGCCTATTGCCGCAACCTCTCACCATACAACGACTTGAAAATCATCTTCCTGACCATTCCTGCAATTCTGAAAATGGTTCTGGAATCTGTGGAGTCCAGGATGCGGAACAGAACATCCGGTGAACAAACGGATTCTGAAGAAGCTGTCAATGAACCGTCTGATTCAATAAGGGCAAACGCATAAACACTGCCTGCATTCAAGCAGCCCGGCCGACAGTTAATAACTGCTTACTGAATAACACCCGCTTTTCGCGGCTTCTGCGAACGTCGCGGTTTTTTTCTTGACATAATGTTACCATCGGGTTACATTAATGCAATGAAAAACCGCCACCACACGGAACAGGATATCATTGCCGCCGTAGACACCCTGGCACGCAGGAAGGGAATCCAGAAACTGGGCATCAATGCCGTTGCCAGACAGGCCGGGGTTTCCAAGGTTCTTATTTACCGCTATTTTGGCGGTTTTGAGGAATTACTTGCCGCATGGGCCCTGAAGAACAGCTACTGGGCCGGGCATTTACCCCCCCCAGAAACCGGGCCACGGAACCTGAGCGACGGCATAGATATACTGAAAGGGCAGATTACCACAATGCGTTCGACACCACTGTTAAGGGAAATAGAACGCTGGCTGCTGCTTGAAAACTCCACAGTAGGCAGTACCATCATGGCCAGGCTGGAGGAACGTGGCACCGCCCTCACCCGCGCATTCAGCAGTCTCCTCAAACCCGGAAAAAACGACACTTCCATTGATACCGAAGCCTTGATCGCCCTGCTTACCGCGGGGGTCGCCTATCTATCCATGAAAAGCGATCGTTGTAACGTCTACAACGGTGTTCCCCTTGACAATGAAGAAGGCTGGAACAGAATTTCACGTACACTGGAAAACATCATTCAAAAAGTGCTTGATTAAATTTTTTTGTAACAAATGTAACCGTATGGTTACATAAATAAGCGAAGATAAAAGAGGAGTAGTATATGAAACATTTCTTTCTTGTAATTTTGGGAATATTCGCCCTGTGCGCATGCAGTGCTGTTCCATTTGAGACTATCGGCGGAGATCTGGTGATAACTGTTAACCCCGGCGAAGAATGGCTGCACCGGTTTTCATTTTTCAAGAAAAACACGCCCACATTTGCGGTGTGGCTTGAAGACGAAAACGGACAGTACCTGGACACTCTTTTTGCTACACGGAAAATAGCGACTGAGGGATGGATATTCAACAACGGCAATAAACGAATAGAGTCTTTGCCAGTATGGAGCCATCTGCAAAATACTGACGGACAAGACCTGCCGACGCTCCCCACCAAAGACAGGCCCCTGCCCGACAGTATCACCGGCGCGACACCGAAAAACGAAACACACATTATCGTCCGGCCCCACAATCCCGGGCGGCCGTTGTATATCTTCCTGGAAATTAATCATTCAACTGACTTTAACCAGTACTGGCCGGAAAACGCACAGGAAGGCGGCCCTCAATGGACTGGCGGCTCCGGCGGCAGCGGACAACCGTCGCTGGTATACCGTGCCCTCATAGATCCTTCAGATGAAGGCCCATGGATCCTGGAACTGGTTGGCCACGGCAGCCCTGACGGGTCTTCAGGAATGATCTATCCAGATGTATCATCTATCACAAGCGCTTTATACATTATAGATTCCATAACGGTGGAAAGAAAATGAAACTGATCTGCTTCATCATACTGTTTCCATTTTGCCTGCCGACCGCGGCCGGTATTCCTTTTCTGGCGGGAACAGCAATTCATTCCGACGGCCTTCTTGTCATAGCGGCTGCAGAACCAGTTAACGGCATGACCATTTCGCTGGAAACAGGGCCGGGATGGGAAAGGGATGCGGACTTCAGGATAGACGATATGATGATCAGAAACGTGTACACCTTATCCTGTTTCCGTATTTCACTTTTCGACCTGGCCGTAATGGCGGCATTTGAGTACCGCAGAATCACAGCTGGTACTACGGTATTCAATGTACCAGGGTTTTCTACAGGAGCAGGCATAGAAATAGAAGGGACCTTTCTGCGCTGCAGGTTAAGCGGCGGAATTCAGATTCTGTCCGCTGAAGTACAGAAGAGCTACGAGGGGACAACTGCTCGCAGTATGTTCATCGACACATGGAAAGCCCCGCTTTTTTGGGCTTCTATAGGCATATTATATACATTCTAACAACGGGCGGATCATGATGTACGTGCAGGGAGGGCGACCTCCCTTGCATAAGCTGCCAATATGCGGTATCATACCTCACGTTTTGGTTATTTTAGACTTTACACACATCTGCAATATTTTCTTTTCATTCCAACAGGCTTTCTTTAACAGATAAACGGATCGCACAACACATACAGTGAATGCCGTTGATTCATTATTTCATGTCTATTGTGGCCGCCAAAACTTATCCCTACTCGATTACATAAGGATTATCAAGGAGTAAACAATGATGTACACAGAACAGCAAAAAAAGGTTTCAGAACGTCTATCCATAACGGACAGCAAAACACAATGGCAGGACTGGAGATGGCAACTGCAACATTCTATAAAAAACATTGAAATGTTTGAAGAAGTATCCGGCATTACTCTAAAGGAAGAAGACCGGAAGAAATTTGAACAGACAGTGGAAAAATTTCCCATGAATATAACCCCGTATTATTTATCATTGATCGATTTTACCAACTGGACGTACGATCCTGTGTTCATGCAGTCAGTGCCCTCTTATCAGGAGCTTTCAACGTCCAAATATGAAATGAACGACCCTTTAGCAGAAGACAAAGACTCACCTGTCCCCTACCTCACCCATCGCTATCCGGACAGAGTACTGGTGCATGTAAGCAATACCTGTTCCATGTATTGCCGCCATTGCACACGAAAAAGAAAGGTGGGAGATCGTGATAGCATTCCTTCCCTTTCTGAGTTATCCAAAGCGATTGACTACATAAAAAGCAATACAAACATACGGGATGTTTTATTGTCCGGCGGTGATCCGCTCATGCTGCCGGATGATTATCTTGATGCGCTTCTGGATAAAATACACAGTATCCCTCACGTAGAAATCATTCGAATAGGAACACGAATGCCTGTAGTTCTGCCCTACAGGATCACTGACAACCTTGTTGAACTGCTGAAAAAATACGCACCACTTTTTATCAACACCCATTTCAACCATCCCCAGGAAATAACCCGTTCATCCAAAGCCGCTCTGAAAAAACTTGCCGACGCAGGAATTCCGCTGGGCAATCAAACAGTGCTTCTTGCCGGGGTGAACGATTGTCCCAAAATCATCAAAAGACTTAACCATCTGCTCCTCATGAACAGAGTACGCCCCTATTACATTTATCAATGCGATCTTTCTGAAGGGCTTGGTCATTTCCGTACCCCGGTTGGAAAAGGCATAGAGATTATGGAATCCCTCATAGGCCATACGTCGGGTCTGGCCGTCCCTACCTATGTCATAGACGCTCCAGGCGGCGGCGGTAAAATCCCGGTTATGCCAAACTACCTTATATCCTGGTCGACCAATAAAGTTATCCTCAGGAATTATGAAGGAGTCATTACCACATATAAAGAACCGGATTCCTATGAACCTAATTTCTGCAACAGAGATTGCGAGAACTGCGACCGTCAGCTCAACATAGAGGAAGGTATCGAACATGAAACAGTCGGTATAGAAAAACTCATGTGCAATGTTGATACGACCATTGCCTTGACGCCTGCCGGAACCGAAAGAATGAACCGGAGAAAATAAGGGATGAGTGACCGCATAATTAAGATCAGCTCGTCCACCATCCAGCATGGTCCTTTGAATGACAGGGTCTACATAATGTATGTTGATCCAAAAGAGGCCGGGGAAATTTTTCTGGCAGCCGAGAAACTCGCCCTGGACCGAGGGTATTCAAAAATATTCTCAAAGATGCCAAAAGAAGCAGCGGGTGTTTTCCTGGAAAACGGGTATATTACAGAGGCAGTCATTCCCGGCTATTACGGAACCGACGATGCAGCATTTGTATCCCGTTTTCTAACCAGAGAAAGAGAAACACTCACCGAGGCAGAGCAGAACATGCTATCAAAGGTCCTTGTGTCAACCGAAGGAAAACCGTGCGTTTCCGAAGTCCTTCCTCTGCAAGGTCCCCTCAGCATTCAGCGTTTAAGCGCCGGGGAATGTACATCCCTTGCGTCTCTTTACAGAGAAGTGTTTCCATCATACCCGTTTCCCATTCATGACCCTGAGTATTTGAATACGGCCATTCAAAACGGAACGGTATATTTTGGATGTTATGATAAAGATGTACTCATCGGGGCTTCATCTGCAGAGCCGGATACACATGCACCCTGCGCAGAAATGACGGATTTTGCTGTGCAAAAGAACTACAGAGGAAATAATATTTCCCTCCATCTGCTTGATGGTATGGAAACTCATATGAAGGAAAAAGATATCCGAGTATGCTACACCATATGCCGTGCTGTTTCCTTCGGCATGAACGCGGCGTTCAAGAAACTGGGTTATTCCCATTCGGGCACCCTCATACACAACACAGATATTTCCGGATCTATTGAATCCATGAATGTATGGTACAAAGCCTTGTAGAAGACAGAATATTTTAGTATTATATACATAGTTATTCTGATGAAGTAGTATGGTAAAGTACTTATGTGGCAAGTGCCGTAATATCTTTGTGTAAAAACAAATGTTAGTGCGGTTACGAATCACAGCAAAAACAAGGAAATTCCATATGAAAAATCCATAGGTATGAACTGTGGCCTGCATAGGGTCTTATACAAGGCAATATGCTATGTTACGATGTTTCGTGACATAAAACGAGTCGATCGGCGAAATTTAGGCACCCTAATTCTGCGTAAGCGGAATTAGGGTGTTTTTTTTTGCCTGTTCGTACAAACTAATTTATTTTGGAGGGATATAAAATGTCCAAGAAACCAGTTGTAGTGTTGATTCTTCTGTTCATTTCTGCGCTTGCCTTCGCAGGCGGTGCTCAGGAGGAAAATGTCGTTAAATTCGCCGGGTCCGGCGGATATCCGCCTTTTAACTTTTTCAATGAATCCAATGAGGTAGATGGATTTGATGTAGATGTGGCCCGTGAAATAGCCTCCCGCCTTGGCATGGATCTTGAGTATGTGACAACCGCATGGGATGGAATCATCGAAGGGCTTCGTGCAGGCCGGTATAACGGAATACTCGGAAGTATGGCCATCACTGATGAGCGGCTGGAAGTAGTCGATTTTTCCACGCCGTATTATTATTCAGGAGCACAGGTAATCACCGATAAAACCAAAATTACCTCCCTGGATCAAATAGACGGCGATACGGTAATCGGCGTCGTAACCGGCACCACTTTTGAACAGGATGTAAAAAAACTCGGCGCTCAGGTGCGGCTGTATGAAGACGACAACCAGACATTAATGGAACTCATTAATGGAAGGATTGACGCAGTCATTACCGACAGGGTAGTTGGTGTAAATGCCATTGCCAAGATTAACGGCAGCGACAATTTGGTCCTTACCGGAGAGCTTCTTCGTAAAGAGCACTGCGCTATCGCATTCCAGAAAAACGATCCCCTGAAGGATAAGGTTGATGCCATTCTGAAGGAGATGAGAGAAGACGGTACCCTTGCCACATTGAGCGGCAAGTGGTTTAACGGTCTTGATATCACACGTCCGTAGAAAAGTTTTTTAGACCGCACCTTCGCACAGGTGCGGTCTTCTTGTTTCTTTTCCCAAAATTGGAGTATATATGGAAAAATTTTTCCCCTGGGACGTTTCGGTAATCTTTACGAAATTCCCCACTTTTTTACACGCAGCGCTTATAACCTTACAGATCACTACTTCAGGTATTCTTGTAGGACTTATAGCGGGCTTTGTGTTCGCGCTTTTAAAAATCTCGTACAACAAACCCCTCAAAGCAATTGCGTCGACTTACATTTTTGTGGTCCGCGGTACGCCATTACTGCTGCAGCTGTTCATCATTTATTACGGTCTTACCACCGTGGTCGCCATTCCTCCCTTTCCTTCGGCAATTATCGCGCTTGGCTTTCACAACGGTGCATACATTGCCGAAATTTTCCGCGGGTCCATAGAATCCATTCCTGTAGGACAAATGGAAGCCGCCAGATCCATTGGAATGTCTTACCGGAAGGCCATGCAGCGAATCATTTTACCCCAGGCTTTCAAAAGGGCCATCCCGCCCCTTGGGAACCAATTCATCATCGCATTAAAAGATTCCAGCCTTGCAAGCACCATCGCGGTGCCTGAACTTCTGTTACGAGGCCGCCAGCTGGGCAGCTCCAGCTTCAAATACATGGAAATGCTGGTTATTGTAGCAGTCTACTACCTGCTGTTAACGACACTGCTGCATTTCATCCTGAATAAAATTGACAAGAAACTCACATCCGGCAAGAGAAAAGCGAGGAAGATATGGTAAGAGTTGAAAACATTCAAAAACACTTCGGCTCTTTAAAAGTCTTGAAGGGCATAGATCTGGATATACAGGAAAAGGAAATCGTCGTCATTATTGGTCCGTCGGGGTCTGGAAAAAGCACCTTGCTTCGGTGCATAAATTTCCTGGAAATGCCGGATAAAGGAAAGGTTTTTATTAATCAACATGAGGTAAAAACAAATAACCATGACATAAACGGCCTGAGGGCGCGTGTCGGAATGGTATTCCAGCATTTTCACCTGTTTCCCCACATGACCGTATTGGAAAACGTCATGGAAGGGCCCGTTCAGGTAAAAAAGATTGCAAAAAACAAAGCCAGAAAAGCTGCCGCCGAATTACTGGAAAAAGTCGGACTATCAGACAAGGCAGATGAATATCCGGAAATGCTTTCCGGTGGGCAGAAACAGCGTGTAGCCATTGCCCGATCACTTGCCATGGAACCGGAAGTCATCCTCTTTGATGAACCGACAAGCGCCCTTGATCCCGAACTTGTGGGTGAGGTTATAGATGTCATTGACGACCTTGCCCGGGAAGGAATGACCATGGCAATCGTGACTCATGAAATTTGGTTCGCAAGAAAGGTCGCGCACAAGGTGATCGTAATGGATGAAGGCAAGATAATTGAACAGGGCCCGCCTGAACAGGTATTTGACAACCCTACCCATCCGCGTACCCAGCAGTTTCTTAAGCAGGTTTTCAATGAGTAATACCGCGGGTTAAGGCCCCGGTACCTTACATATTCAGAAATTGCAAATACCTTTCCAAATCCTCCGGGACGTCGTGGGGTGAATTCTCAAACCGCTTTTTCCGCGTTTCGGCCCTCAGGGTTTCCTTGCGTATTCTGTTTTTGTATTTCATGTCCAGATCGCCGAAAAGGGGTTTGGCTGCCATCTCTTTCCTCACTTCCTGAGGGAAGGGACAGAAGCGGTAGAAAATTTCCCTGGCAACAGGATTCATTCTAAGACGGCCTTCATACTCATAATTCAGCCACACCGAATAGTCGTGAACAAACCGGTCCTTGTCGGATTTCGTCTTTTGGATAAACTCACGAAGATCCGCTTTCGCCTGGGGCGTCAATTTAGGATTGCGTTTGTAAAAGTTTATATAATCGTAATACGTGCCGACCAGGCCGCCTTCTACCGGATCAGTCCATTTAACACCGGCGATGACCTTTTGTAATTCCCAGCGGAACTGGGCAAAAACATGCAGGACCGACTCATTAATGTCTCCATGAAAGAAGAGGGGAAAAAACACGCGTCCCGGTGTATCTTTCCGGACCCCGTCCAGCTCCTGCCACAGCATGCACCGCGATCCCGCACCGGGAAACAGCACAAACTGGGGCGCAACTTCTTTTTTGATGATATCCGTTCCGTAGGTGTGGCGGAGTACAACTTCCCGGTAAAATACGGAAAAGTCCCGTTTATGATACTCTTCGAGCACGGGAAGAAGTTTTTCCGGATCTATCAGTTCCCTGGACATGTCATAAAGAAATCCCTCGGAAAATAAAAACGGTACCGCTTTCTGTTTTGATCCGAATAACAGTTTTGATGTATCGGCGGCAATCTTGTCGATCTCGAACTTCACCCGGTCTTCCGCAGTATCCTGGTACAGTGTCGCCTTGGCTTTCTGGGAGGGTGAATATTTTTCCTGGGATTTGAGGACATTTCTGAAGGATTCGCCCATTTCAGTCATGGACGGGTGTACTTCGGATTTGTACACTTTTTCCAGAAAATACGGCAGCGTCATGACCGGAATCGACTCATCGGAGTAAAAATTTCTGGAATACGCGCGATCAATGAACATCAATTCGTCTTTGGATACAAGGGTTTCATCCAATAATCCGAAATGCAGCAATATACCGGGAATGAAGCCTTTCAGGTCGGTATCAATAACTTTTAAAAAACAGGTCTTGTAGAGTTTCCAGAAATGGGTGTTCAGGGTATTCCGTATCTGGGTTTTCGCGCTGCCGGTTTCCGATTTATCAGGCCAGCTTTTAAAAATCCGCAGATTGGAGTGCATTTCTTCTCTGAACGCGTCATTCATACCCGCAAAATCAATAAGCTTATCCAAAAGCCCTTCATACTTGGCAAGGCTGGGTTCCGCCTTTTGCATTCCGGTGTCCAGGTCGGAGTGGGCTGCTGAAGCGGGTTGTTCAGACAGGGCGGTCCTGAACTTTTTCAGACTGGCAAAAACGGGATACACCGCCTCAAGATCTATTCCAAGAAGTTTTCCCGCATCCTGTCTGCAGCGCCAGCTGAATTTCTCCAGATAATGGGTAAAGAGGGCGCTGCCGCCGGGGTCCTTACGTGCTATAGACAGGGCATGTGCAATCCAGCCGTCGTCCGCATACAGACGGACGATTAATTCATTAATGCTGTCTATGAGCTGTACATTCTGTTCAAGAAGCTTTTCCAGGACATCACATAAAAACTGAAACACGTAAAAATTCATCGGTTCATCGTCTTTGAAAAGGGGAACAAGCACAGAATCCGGTTTCTGCACAAGTCTTTTAATGAACAAGACCTGAGAGTAATCAACCATTGTCTCTATATTCAATTCGTCATATTCACGGTAGAGCCCCAGATCCTGCTGAAGCCTGCCGAGAAACACATTATGATCCCAGGCTGACGGAAAGGACCGTTTCTGCCTGTCTGCGAGAACGCGCAGATAGGCTGCGTATTCCTCCATCCGGGATGTGCCCCGTTCCTCTTTGGGGGACACTTGTGCGTTCTGGCCCAGTGGTACGGCCAACGCCAGAGAATCGGCAATGGAGGCAAACTTATGCCACAGGTATTTATAATTCCTGAAAAGATAGACAGCAGATTCTATTCGCTGATTGATGGCACGGAGAACTTGCAGATTGAATGTTATTTTCGATTGCAGAGTAGTCAAAAGACGGTCCTGTTCTACAGGATGTATACTTACGATACAGTCAGTCACCGCGCGAATGGACGTACGGTAGGGGCCGTCATTCCGTATTCCCAATATGCCGTACACCGATTCTCCACGAATAAGCCCTACCCGTCTGCTGCGGCTGACGATGTCCTCAGGCGAACAGGAACCGATATCCTCTCCGCCGTAATACAGAAGTTCGGCCAGGCCGGAATGGAGTATATTCATGGCTTTCGCCGTAGTTCCTTCCAGAACAAGAACGGAACCTGCCTCAAAACGCTTTTTTGATACAGGGCTGGTAATGTCAAGAACAGATAGATCATCCATTACCAGCACATTATACGATATAAATACCACGGATGCAAAAATTACCTAGGAAAAAACCGTAAAGGAGTCCCCTGTCTCGTGTACCATTACACAGGTAAAGCGCTCCAGGGGTGTGGTGTTGGGAGTATGAAAGGTACAGAACAGCGCCCCGTCAAAGCGGCGGAACACCATACCGTGTCCGCCGTCGGTATCGATAATCGGGTTTTTCCGTTGAATCCAGGGGCCAAGTACGTTTCCCGAAGGGCTGCCGGCAGACCCCATGGCATACCCACGGGAAGAAAGGCTGGACCAAAGCATGATGAGTCCACCTTCTGATGAAGGATACAGAAAGGGGCCATCGGTGACCCGGGCGTCAACGCGTCCAGAGCCGTCCCGGCGCATAATTGCCCTGGTCCATTCAGCGTCAGAAGCTCTGAAAAGGATACACGGATCACCTTCGGGTTCTGAAAGATCATCCGTTAAGGGAAGAGCGCAGATTTCCCCGTCATTGACCTGCACCCACTCATGACAGAAGACAAGCCAGG
Organism: Spirochaetales bacterium; assembly: GCA_016935695.1. GTDB lineage: Bacteria > Spirochaetota > Spirochaetia > JC444 > Marispirochaetaceae > JAFGQL01. Next base: position 7,505 of record JAFGQL010000145.1, on the reverse strand, counting down.
GACGGCCCTGGGGATCAACCCATAGAGTACCGTCCAGACATTCCCATCCAGGAGGTGTCGCCGGTTTCGGACTGACCGGTAGATATGGACCGAGAATGAAACGAGACACAAGGACCTGGGTTCCACGGCAGTGTCCCGGTGCTGTAAAGCTTGCCAGCATGTAATACCTGCCGCGGTATTTGTGGACCTCTGGAGCCCAGAAATTATGGGTTCCCCAGAATCCTTTTGGAGGAGTAAAAACACGGAACGGACCTTCCCAATTGTGCAGGTCGCTGCTTTTATAGGCATCAAAGCCAACGCCGGCGGCTTTCCATGGATCACGGTCAGTCGTACCGAATAAATAGTAGGTATTTTCTTCTGTAACGGGAACAATAAACGGATCCCGTATGCGTATGTCCCCGGATTCAAGCACGTTTACGCCTCATTCTCACAGATCCCTCTGTTGGTTCATTCTCGCAATGTACTCACGCGTTTGGCAGACACGGAATTACTTTATATTGATCAGGAAATAATGATGAAGGTCAACAAGAATTTGTAAATCGAAAATAAGTTACTATACTTAAAAGGGATGAATTCTCAACGCAATTCAATGGTGGTAAACCTATGGTAGCACATCAAAACCCACCTAAAACCTACCGTACTGGTCTCTTTCACTGCGCAGCTGCAACAGCGCCTTATATCCTGATGCAGTTCGCGGCGGCATGTTTTTTCTGGTATGGCACAGACAGGACATTTCCCAGTCTGCTAATAGTAATCGCCGGAGTGAATGTTCCGGCATTTATCCTCATGACATATCTGTACAGCAGAAACCTGAAACGAATTGCTGTTTTCCTTGATCTTGAAAACGAGAACGCAAAGGTGGTTGGAAGGCTCATCCATATTTTCATTGAAATTTTAAATGCCTTTCTTGATGTAAAACTTGGCTTTCTTCCTCTTGTTGATGACAAGGAGCTCCTGGCCGTGAAATCTGCGGAAAGCAAGAAGCAACTCAAGGAACTGGAAAAAATTCTTGATACCATATGGAATGAACGCAGGAACTTCAAATCCGACAGGATAACAAGATCATTTGTTAGAAAAAGTATTACCGTCTTTCGGAAATGGCATCTTCTTGCCTATAAAGCAGTAGAAGAAACAGAAAGGGAAAAAGAACATTGTCTGGAACTGCAAAAACTCCTTGAACAGTTAAGTCAGAATATGTACGAGGAATCCGTGGCATCCGCAAAAAACCTTTTTACTCTGAAACACTCCATAGAGATGATCTCCCGTCTTTCCAAAGCATCAAACACCTACCAATATGATCTTCTGAATAACGTGTTTAAGGAGTTTACTAATATATGGAATTCAAGCGAGGAGATAATTTCTGAAGCAAAGGAAACGGCGATCGAGCTGGTAAATGAGGACAATACGGAAAGCCTCGGTTACATCAAGCATAAAAGCAGCGATGTAGTGGAAAAATTCCTGCTCATTCAGGACACCGTGGCTAATCTCGTCCGCGTGGCCCAGAATTTCACCTCCGCCACAAATAAAAGCCTGAAAGAAATTCAGGAAACTTCGCGGCAAATTGCCGAACTTTCAGAGAAAGTAAAACTCATAACCGTAAACATCAGAATAGAAGCGGCCCGGTTAACCGGTCAAAAACACGGGTTTCAGTTCCTGGGGGCGGAAATATCCAAACACGCGGATTCCACCAGTGCTTTCGCAAACAACTCCCATGATAAAATACTTGCATCCATTGCAGAAACCGACAACATCAGCTCAACATTTGCATCCCAGCTCACACAGATGGAAATGGAATTTTCCGAACTGGAAACAAACATGGCTCCGTTTAACTCGATTGTCCAGAATACCATGCACCGGTTCGAGTCGATCATCACTGAACTCCAGAACCTTTCTGAAAAAATTCATGAGCGGGTAAAAAGCTCGATCGGGAATCTTCAAATTCACGACATCAGAAATCAGGAGTCCGAGCACATTGTGACATTCATGGAAGAACTGTTTCGGGACATCGAGCACAGCACAAAGGATAATGAAATGAGCGCGTTCTATACCTCGGTGGATGAGAAAGAAATCGCGCGGCTCATCGTGGAAAAATTCGACAGAATTGCGACCACGGAAAATGAGCACAAAGTGTTGCAAGGGCTGAAGAAAGAGTTGGATATTTCGCAGGATCAACCTGATACAGTTGACGATTTCTTAATAGATGGCGGTACGCTGCTGTTTTAGGGGCCAAGGTGATACCAGACCGGCTGTTCACGAATTTTTCAGAAGTTTTTTATGCGATCTCCGGCATTAGCATTCCTCTTTCCAAAAAATACCTTGTGGAAAACCGCTTGTCCAAATATATCGGCCCGGGTAAGGAATTCACTTCCTTTGAGCATATCTTAAAAAAACTATCCTCCCCGGAAACAAAAGACCGGATCAAGCTGCTGCTCATAAACTCATTGACCACCAATTACAGTTATTTTTTCAGGGATATTGCCCATTTCCGCTTTCTCACCCACCAGCTTCATGTATACAAGAACGATGATCATTTTCCTGTCAGAATATGGAGTGCCGCCTGCTCATCGGGAGAGGAGTTGTACAGCATTGCAATTACCGTGGAAATGGCCCTGCCCGGATTCACACCGGAGCAGGTGCAGATTCTCGGTACCGACATCTCGGCAGATATGATCCAGAAAGCCCGTACCGCTGTTTACTCTTCCGAGAACATGGTAAAAAAGATTTCTCCCAATCTGTTGTCCCGCTATTTTCAGCCTACGGACGGCGGCGAACATATATGCGTGTCCCCTGCCATTCGGAAAAAGGTGCGCATTGAACGTCTGAACCTTCTTGATTCTTTTTCCTTTTCCAGGAAATTCGACATTGTCTTTCTGCGGAACATACTCATTTATTTCAACAGGGAGGAAAAGGAGACTATCATTAACAGAATTGCGGAGTTCACGAGCAACGGCGGATATTTGATACTCGGCCACACTGAAAATACCCTGGGGCTCGACATCCCCTTCACCGCCAAAGGTTATTCCATTTATAAACGGACTTAAAAACACTGTCGGTATGTGATCCGGCCTATCGGCCCTGTTTTGCGTAGGAGATAATTCTTTCCGGAATGTCCAGCAGGGACAGAATTTCTGAATGGGCTCCCATTTCTATAGCGGCAAGAGGCATTCCCCACACAATCGATGATTCTTCATCCTGGGCCACGGTAATCCCCCCCGCATTTTTAATTCCTTTTAACCCTTTCGCACCGTCGCTCCCCATGCCGGTCAGCAATATTCCCATGGTGTTTTTCCCTGCCGTTTCGGCGACAGAATTAAACAGTACATCTACCGCTGGCCTTTGATAATGCACCCGCTCACTGTTGTCATGACTAAGATAGATACTGGAGCCCTTTCTGGTTATCCGCAGATGTACGCCGCCCTTCGCAATATACACCGTTCCAGCCTGGACAATCTCTCCATCTTCGCTTTCCTTGATACGCAGACTGCAAATCTCATTGAGCCTTCCGGCGAAAGCCTTTGTATAACCTGGCGGCATATGCTGGACAATCAGGACAGGAGGAAGATTGGAAGGAAGCCGTGACAGAAGATGCTCCAGGGCAACGGTACCGCCGGTTGACGCGCCTATCGCGATCAACTTGTCCGTCGTGTCTATACCGGAAATTATCTGCCGTGAAACCGCTTTTTGGGTGCTTAACTGAGACGCGATCAGCTTTCTTCTGGTAAGAAAGGTATGGCGGACCTTGTACGCCATACGTATCTTGTAGGCAATTTCTTTTGCAATGTCGCCAGTGCTCATTGCGCCGCCTGGCTTGTTGACGATATCGAACGCTCCTATTTCCAGGGCCTTGATCGAGGCTGCCGCGTCTTTCGCCGTGACTGAACTTACAATTATCGCAGGTATCGGATAATAGGTTATCAGTTTCTGAAGAAAGGTAAGTCCGTCCATTCTTGGCATTTCGATATCGAGGGTGATTACATCGGGACTTTCGGCGACTATTTTGTTCCGTGCGATATACGGATCAGGAGCCGTACCGATGATTTCAATATCATCTTCTTTGCCCAGCTGTTCGGTCAGCAGTTCACGGACCACTGCCGAGTCATCTACAATCAAAACACGGATCACCTTGTTCACCCGTCCTTAATCCATCAGATGGATAATTTCCTGGGTATTTATGATCTTGTTCAGTTCGAGCATCATCGCCAGCTTGCCATGGATATTCACCACCCCATGGAGGAACTGGGTTTTCATCTTCAACCCCACATCAGGGGCGTGCTGGATTTCCTCCTCTGCAATATCAAACACTTCATGGACCGCATCAACAGCAAGCCCTACATTATAGGACTCGCTTTCGTTCTGGATATCGACAATGATGAAAACCGTCATCTGATCATAGGGCTTTTGCTCCATGCCGAATTTTGTTCGCAAATCATAAATCGGAATGATCTTGCCCCGGAGATTTATAACCCCCTTTATGTATTCCAATGCGTCCCTGATCGGCGTTATTGACTCAAAACGGATTATTTCCCGCACTTTCGATATGTCGATCGCGTAATGATCCGCATCGATGGTAAATACAAGAAATTTTCCCATTACTAAAACCCCTTGAACTCATCATCCATCGGAATGACATCCTCGGGATCAACTACTTCGGCAGCATCATTGCGGCCAACCAGTTTTTTCCCGGCAATCTTCCGGGGGGTCCGGTCTTTCTGTTCATCCCCATTATTATCCCTTTGTTCAAATCTCCGCACATGAGACTCGCCGGACTCCTTTCTTGGCTTTCTTTCACCGTCACCTGCTGTTCCACTTACAATAAGGTTCAGACTTTCCACAATACTGTTAAGCTCTTCCGCCTGGGCAAGAAGCTCTTCACTGGCGCTGGCGTTTTCTTCGGCACTGGCCGCGGTCTGCTGTACTGCAGCGTTTGTCTGGCTTACCGCCATGGTAATCTGGTTAATGCCTTTCATCTGTTCTTTGGAAGCCCGGTTTACTTCATCCAGCAGGGTGCTTACGTTGCTGGTCATTTCACCTGCTTCTACCTGTACCGTCAGAACCGTTTCGCCCAGCTCCTCGCCACGTCCTACGCTTTCTATGGCTGCTTCTATAAGCAGAGCGGTTTCTTTGGCCGCTTCTGAACTTTTCTGGGCCAAATTCTTCACCTGGTCGGCGACAACCGCGAATCCCCGTCCGGCGTCACCCGCGCGGGCGGCCTCTACAGCGGCATTCAGAGCCAGAATATTTGTCTGAAAGGCAATATCCTCTATGACCTTGATGATTTTAACTATCTGCTTGCTGTTGGTGTTTATGTCGCCGAGAGCTGTTTTCAGTTCTGTCATCCGTTCCGTTACTGTTTGCGCACCCTTGTTGGTCTCCTGCATCATCCGCTCACTCTGGTTAATGTTCTTCGTATTCAGCTCAACCACTGACTGAAGCTCTTCCAGACTGGATGATATCTCCTCTATACTTGACGCAAGTTCGGAAGACCCGCTCGACAACTGAATGCTGGCTTTGGATATCTGCATACCTGCGGATTCAAGACTTGTCGAACCATCCGATATTCTTCCTGAAATCTTCGTCACCGGCCTGCCTATGAAAATGACGACGAACACTGTCTGAATAACAAGGAAGGAGACCGTCGATATGGCGGCAAGCAGCAATACAATCCACCCCAGGCGCTCGGCCAATGATATCAAGTCGTCTTCGTATATGGTTGCTCCCAGATACCAGGGAAGATTTTCAAATCTCTTGAAATGCAGGTATTTCATGCGCCCTTCAAATTCGTAATAGATAGTCCCTTCTGTTTCATCTGATTTTATGATTTGCTGGGTAAAGTCATACCGGGCGGCGTCGGTTAGTATATTGGCATGGACGGGATGGTAAACAAAAGGCCCGCTGTAATCGCCCATATAGGGATAGCCCTCATCGCCGTACACCACAGGTTTCACATAGCGGTCGCCAAACTTTGTCACGTCAACCAGTATTCCAAGAATGACGTTCCGCCCTCCGCCGAGCTGAATAACCGCGGCTACGGTAAACACCGCGTTACCGGAGGCATCGTTTACAAACAGGGAAGCATTATATCCCGAGCCGTCGCCGCCGGCCGCGAGTTTCTGCCCAAAACCGTTTTCAGCCACGCTTTGGACCCGCGTTGCAGTCAACGGATATGAATAATCAATCCTGCCCTGTACATCCCCAACAAACACCATGTCAAAAAAGTCCGATGACTGATGGATGGTTTCCAGATACATCAGAACAGCATCCTCGTTATCAAGATCAAGAGCGCTCCTGAAATCCTCCATCCTGTTAAAATAGGTAAGTTCCTGCCGGATCTTTTCTATCCTCAGCTCTATGAACGCCTGCAGCTGGTTCGCATTCCGCTGCAGATTCCTGGTTTCCATTGCAAGGACACCCTTGTTTATATTAGTACCAATCATATATACCAGCACCGCGAAAATTAGCACGAGCAGCACCATACTCAAACCGACTATCCTAATAGTAATGCCGATACCGCGTTTTTTTGCCATCATAACCTCCTATCGTTTCAATACCATATTTACGATTTTTAGTAATTTTTCCGTATCAAAGGGCTTAACCACCCATCCGGTGGCGCCGTCGGTTTTTGCCTGGGCCATCTTGGATTTATCCGTTTCCGTGGTCAGCATAATAACCGGCGCCTCTGCATCCAGTTTCCTCAGTTCTTTTAACAGTGTAAGGCCGTCCATCCTGGGCATATTAATATCCAGAATATAGAGCTCGCTTTTTCCTTTTGAGCTCTTTATCTTTTCCAGAGCATCAACACCGTCTTCAGCCTCGATGCTAATTTCTAGCCCTGCCATTCCCATGGCCATCTTTACTACATCCCTGCTGATGACTGAATCATCCACAATACACACGCCCATTTTCAGCCTCCCGTCTTTTGCGCCTGGACTATCAGCGCCTCTATGTCTACAACAAATCCGATTGAACCGTCTCCAAAAATTGTACCGCCGGAAAACAGATCAAAACGGTGAAGAGAGGAATTCAAACTCTTTATGACCACTTCCTGTTTACCTAAGACTTTTTGCACCGCAATACCGTATTGGCTGTTTTCCAGAGAAACAACAATGATTACTCGGTTGTCTTTTTCCGGTTTCCTGGACTGCAGGAGCTCCTCTATAAATATGACCGGAATATGCAAACCGCGGTGCAATAGAAAATGCTGTCCGTCGGACATGCACTGCAGGTTATTGGTATCGGGTACCACAATCTCATCTATGACATGAAAGGGAAAAATGAACCGTTCGTCATTTGTCTCGGTCACAAAGCCGTCAATAATTGCCAGGGTGAGGGGCAGTTTAATGGTAAACGTGGTTCCTCTACCCTTTTCCGTGGTAATCTCTATCTTGCCGCGGATCTGGTCGATATTTTTCCGCACGACATCCAGACCGACACCCCTGCCGGACAGCTCGGTCACGTTTTTCTTTGTCGAGAAGCCCGGTAGAAACAGCAGATTGTAGACATCCTTG
>JAFGQL010000144.1 GCA_016935695.1 Spirochaetales bacterium | reverse complement strand
GCCTTAACGGACAGCCGATTACGCATTGACTGATATGGCAAAAACAAGGCTAAACGAGTATGCCTCGTGTCCTGTACCTTCATGTTTTGATATAATCGCAGATATTACTATCTATCAGGAGGATCGTCCATGCTGTCGTTCGCCGGCCTTGATGAAAGCGACCTTGTGGTCCTGGACGAAATTAAGCCGGAAGACTGGCAGAGTATCGTTCCCATTCACCGGATGTATCTGAAAGCCGGGTGTTGTTTGCCGGTGAAAGCCCTTATGAACGGTTCTATTGCAGGAATCGGTACCGTTATAGATTACGGCAGGACCGCCTGGCTTGCCCATATTATTGTTGACACGAAGCACCGGAATAAGGGCGTCGGTACGGCCCTGGTTTCCCACCTTTTACACCGGATAGACAGTATCCCAAGGATAAAAAGCGTGTCTCTTACCGCAACCGATCTGGGGTATCCCCTGTATGTGAAACAGGGTTTTACGACTGAGACCGAGTACATCATTTTTACGCGTTCCCATGAACAGGTGCCGGCAGCCACTGCCGATGCTGTCAGGCCTGTTCATGCCATAGACTATGACGAACTTTACCAAATAGATACTCAAGGCTCAGGAGAGACCCGCCGCGGCTTACTGGAGTCTGTGTGCAAGGATGCTCTCGTATATCCGTCAGCAGGACCCATAGAAGGTTACTACCTGCCCGGTTTTGGCGAGGGCCCGATAATTGCACGAACAAAAGAAGCTGGTTTGTCTTTGCTTGAAGCAAAAATAAAAACCTGTCTGCGTATTGTGGTTCCTGCATCAAACAACGCAGCGGGGGAGTATTTAAAGAAACAAGGGCTACTTGAAGAAAAGCGGATTCCACGAATGATCAGAGGCGAGTCTTTCCTGTGGCGTCAGGACTGGAACTACTCGAGAATCGGCGGCTTTGCGGGATAAAAAAAATGAGAGGGGCATCGGAGCTCCTCTCATTTTTTCCTTCTCTGCTATCTGCACATCAGGATGAAGATATTTGTATTTTTCTGGGTTTTTCCGATTCCCTCAGTCCCAGACTTATGGTGACCACCCCGTTTTTTATGGAAGCATCTATCTTGTTCCTGTCCACCGTGTCATCTATGGTGAATTCCTGATGGTAGTCGCCTGTCCGGATTTCCCGTATCCGGTATTCACCTTTTGTGTCATGGGCCGGCTTCCTGCCGTCGATGATGAGCCGGTCGCCGTCAACCTTCACTTCCAGGCTGTCCTTGGATACACCGGGCATTTCCAGCTTGCAGATTACCTTGTCGCTTTCATGGAAAATGTCGCAGGGGGCCTGACAGGTCTTAGCCATTGTCCTTGTTTCTTTTGTGGTATCCATACTCTGCCTCCGTTAACTGATATTCACGCTGATCTGCTTGGGCTTGGCTTCTTCCTTTTTCGGAAGGACTACCGAAAGAACCCCGTCCTTCAGTTGTGCGCTGATTTTGTCGCCATTCACAGACGCAGGCAGGGGAAGGGTACGCTGGAAACTGCCAGACCAGGACTCTTTCTTGTAGTAACTGCCTTTCTTTTCTTCGCGTTCGTTTTTCTTTTCCCCTTTGATGGTAAGAACGTTGGAAGCGATGGACACGTCAATGTCCTTTTCGTTCATCCCCGGCAGTTCGCATACAACAGTGTAGGTGTGTTCGTCTTCTATGACGTCAATCGCAGGGGACACGCTGCGGTCGAAGAGGCCGGTGGTGGTGGGGACCCGGTCGATGTCAAACAACGCATTGATTTCGTCCTGCAGGCTCTTGAAGTCTGCCCAGGGATCGTAAAGATCTCTGTTTTTCCATTTGATCAGTGCCATAGTAATACCTCCTGATTTTTTGTATCTATTAATAGTAAAGCAGGAAGTGTGCCAAAATCTGTAGATAATGTAAGTCTTTATAATTAAACAAATTATGTTCTATGGAGGCTCCTCGGATTGAAAATGTGAGCTACAGGAAGCCTTTGTGCTGTGTCAAGGTGCATCATCCAAAAATGAACAACTGCAGGCTGCTGTATCAATGGAACACACTTGTTAGTGGAAGATGGTGTCGTAATGACACATAATGGACATTGGTACCAGGATACAGGTCAGGGGAAAAAAAGCCGGTTTTCCTTTCGGACGTACCGGCTTTTTCTGGAGATTCAAACAGCTTTTTACACTACACCCAAAAGCGATCCGTAAGCCCGCAATGCCGGATCCATGTCCCCTTTCGCAAGCACGGTTTTTGCAAGGACCTTGCCGAGCTGTACTCCTTCCTGGTCAAAGGAATTGAGGTTCCAGATAAATCCCTGGAACATCACCTTGTTTTCATAATGGGCCAGAAGGGCGCCGAGGGTAGAGGGGGTAAGCCGGGCGGCGTATAAGAGGCTTGATGGCCGCATGCCGGGAAATTCCCTGTTGGGATTGGCATCTGTCTTACCCTGGGCGAATGCAACAATCTGGGCACAGAGGTTGGCGTTGAGCTTTTCCTGGCTGGTGGAACCGTCGCTTACCGTATCGACTCCCGTCTGGTTGTGCTGAAACCCGATAAACTGAAGGGGGATAATGTCGGTCCCCTGATGCAGGAGCTGGTAAAAGCTGTGCTGGCCGTTGGTACCCGGTTCACCGAATATTACCGGCCCGGTTGCATAATCCACCGGCTGGCCGTTCCTGTTGACCCGCTTGCCGTTGCTTTCCATGTCCAGCTGCTGGAGATGTGCCGGGAACCGGCTTAGCGCCTGGCTGTACGGTAAAATTGCAGTGGACGGGTAACCAAGGACATTGCGTTCCCACACACCGATAAGGGCGTCCAGGAGGGCCGCGTTTTTGCGTATATCCGTTTCCAGGGCGGCTTTGTCGGCTTCATGGGCTCCTTCAAGAAATTCAGAGAAAACCCCTGGGCCGAAGGCCAGTGAAAGGACCGCGCCGCCGACGGCGCTGGTCGATGAGTAGCGGCCCCCGATGAAGTCGTCAATAAAGAAGCTGTCGAGATATTCAGAGGACGAGGCCAGAGGGCTTGTTTCCGAGGTGACGGCAATCATGTGTTTAAGAGGATCGTAACCGGGAATAGCCCGTGACGTGAGTATGTCGATCACCAGCTGGCGGTTGGTCAGGGTTTCCTGGGTCGTACCGCTTTTAGATACCAGAATAAACAGGCTTGTTTCCGGGTCGGTATCGGAAAGCACCTCTGCGGCATCGTCGGGGTCCACATTGGATATGAACTTTGCCTGCAATGGCTGCGGTATGCCAGCCCCTGTGCAGTAATTTTTCAATGCAAGGTACATGGCCCTGGGCCCGAGGTCCGATCCCCCAATGCCGATCTGCACCACTGTGGTAAATGGTTTCCCCGTAGATCCTTTCACGGCTCCAGAGTGTACCCGGACCGCGAAGTCGGCGATTCGCTGCTGCTGGTCTGTGTAGAAGTCCCGCAGGTTTTTACCTTCGTGAATGACATCGGCGCCGAGCTGACCGCGGACAAGGTGGTGCAGCACTTTGCGGTCTTCACCGGTATTCATTGTTTCGCCGTTTACAAGGGCCTTGTACTTTGCAATGACTCCGGCATCATCCGCCAGTGCCTGGAGCTTGTCCAGCACTGTGTTGTCCGCCTCTTTAGCCGCGTAATTGTATACAAGACCTGCCCCGGCAGGGCAGGAAAAGTCCTGAATGCGTTCGGGGCAAAGAAGAGAACCTATTTTGCCAGGCTTCTGTGTCTCTGCCAGAGACTTATAGCTTTTCAGCAAGGACAGGTTTTCATAGGTCATAGACTGGGGCTCCTCTTATTTATCGTGAAATGTCGCCGCTATTTCCTTCATCTGCGGTCCCTGACCCTCATCGGGATCGATTTTTTTATGAACCATTGCCGCAACCCCGGTTGCCAGTCCGTAGAGGTTGATAAAACCGGTTGCGTCCTTGTGGTCGTAAGAACTTCTGCCGAAGGATGCCAGGTCCTCAAGATACAGGGAATAGGGGGATTTCTTGCCGCCGAGGATGATGTTGCCCTTGTACAGAACGAGTTTTACACTGCCGGTGACATATTCGCATGCCTTGTCGAAAAAGGCGTCCATGGACGCGCGGAAGGTCGTATAGTATTTCCCCGCGTATACGAGGTCGGCATATTTCTGGCTCATGAGTTTTTTATAACCGAGGGTATCCCATTCCATACAGATCATTTCAAGTTCTTCCATGGCCCGCATAAGGATGGTACCGCCGGGGGTTTCGTACACCCCGCGGCTTTTCATGCCGACTACTCTTGTTTCGATAATATCGTCACGGCCGATACCGTTTTCCGCGGCGAGTTTGTTCAAGGTTTCAAGCAGTGCAATGGGCGTCATTTTTTCCCCGTTCAGTCCGACGGGAAAACCTTTAACGAAGTCGACTACTACTTCTGTTTCTTTATCAGGGGCCTCTTTCGGGGACTTGGTAAGCTGAAACATTTCTTCCCTGGGTCTGTTCCAGGGATCCTCCAGATCCCCCCCTTCATGGCTCATGTGCCAGAGATTTGCGTCCCGCGAATAAATATTGGTTTTGGAAATGTTGCCAATGGGGATGTTGTGCTTCTGGGCATATTCGATGGCGTCTTCCCTGCTGGAAATATCCCAGATACGCCAGGGGGCGATGACCTGGAGCTGTGGTGCGAGGGCCTTGTAGGTCAGCTCAAACCGTACCTGGTCGTTGCCTTTTCCCGTACAGCCATGGGCTACGGCATCAGCCCCTTCCTTGAGAGCGACTTCCACCTGGCATTTTGCCTGAAGAGGCCGGGCGATGGATGTACCAAGGAGATACCTGCCTTCATATTTTGCTCCGGCACGGACCAGCCGGAAAAGATATTCTTTGACGAATTCTTCACGGATATCCATGATATACAGTTTGCTCGCTCCGGAGGCTTTCGCCTTGGCTTCCATGGCTTCCCAGTCTTCTTCCTGGCCTACATTCGTGCATACGCCAATGATTTCCGCGTTATTGTAGTGCTCTTTCAGCCAGGGAATGATAATCGAGGTGTCCAGTCCTCCTGAATAGGCGAGAACGATTTTTTTGATGTCTTGTGCTTCCATATTCCTGTCCTTTAGGTTTCCTCAAGCTGTGTGAGGACTTTTTCGATTATGGCAACGCCATATTCCAATTCTTTTTCGCTTATAATGAGGGGCGGCGCAATTCTGATGCGGTCAGTCCCCGACTTAAGTAGCAAAAGCCCCTTTTCACGGCACCTGGCGATTACGTCTCCTGCTGTTGCATGTCCGGTGATGGAAACACCTTGAAGCATACCCGTACCGTAACGGCATCCTACACAAGAGAATGCAGCGGCCAGTTCTTCCAGACGGTCTTCCATAACCGACGAAATTTCGCGTACATGAGCGAGAAAACGGGGGGCTGTTATTGTTTCGACGACCCTGAGAGCAACCGCAGTGGTGACCGGTCCGCCTCCGAAAGTCGTTCCGTGTTCCCCTGGTTTTAACAGTGAGTTTATTTTTTCCGGTATAAGAGTTGCCGAGAGCGGCAGTCCGCCGGCAAGGGGTTTTGCCAGCGTGATGATATCCGGCTTGAGTCCGACTATATCGCTTGCAAATATTTCACCCAGTCGGCCGAGACCGGTTTGAATTTCATCTGCGATGAGAATCACGTCATGCATTTCACACAACCTGTTCAACGTTTTAGCGAAATCCTGGGACATCAGGTTGAGACCGCCTTCACCCTGAAGCGGTTCAACGATGACTGCGGCGTAGTCTTTAGTGAGACCTGTTTCGAGAGCCTCCACATCATTGAAGGGCAGTACGGTACAGCCGGGAACAAGAGGTTCAAAAGGGGTCCGATAGAGGTCCTTTGGGGTCACCGACAACGCGCCCATGGTACGGCCGTGAAAACCATCGGAAAATGACAGAAGCTTGAAAGCTTCAGGACCCTTTTTCCGCTGGGCGCAAAGACGGGCGTATTTCAGTGCTGCTTCGTTTGCTTCAGCACCGGAGTTGCCGAAGTGAACAGCGGCGAAACTGCCGAAACCGGTAAGTTTTTGTGCCAGTTCGACCGCGGGAGCCGTCGTATATAAATTCGATACGTGGATAAGTTTTTCCATCTGGATTTTCGCGATTTTCGCCAGATCTTTCCTTCCGTATCCAAGAGCGTTGACGGAAATACCCGAGCCGAAATCAAGGTATTTTTTTCCGGCGGTATCGTAGAGCCAGGCACCTTTGCCCCGTTCAAGTTCAAGGAATTCAGGTGCGTAATTCCGGGGGAAGGGGGGCTCGTGTACGGTGCCGTATTCACGTTTCATGTTTCTACTCCTTATATACGGTCGTTATCGGTGTTCCGCGGTGATGTGTTCAAATGATCACACATCATACCTCCGCTTGCCCCGGCGCTCAACAGGGCGAAGCCGTGTTTCGCTTGTACGGCCGCTGTGCCGGCTTTCAGCTTGTTATGGCCGTTTTTGTGATGGTGGTACCGCGGTTTCCGGTAAGAAGGCTTTCAAGATTTCCCGAGCCTTCGTAGCCGCCGATTACCACGGCCTTAACCCCATCAGCGACTGCCTGTGCTGCGGTTCTTACCTTTGGTACCATGCCTCCGCTGATGTCGCCTGCCTTAATATGCTGTTCAATCAGCGGTTTATCCAGGAAGGGTATGACCTCGCCTCCTAAAAGTACGCCGGGAATGTCGGAGATATATACCAGGGTACTGGCTTTGAGGGCTGTGGCTATTCCGAGAGCTGCTTCGTCTGCATTTATGTTTAACGGGTTTCCAGCCTCATCCATGGATACCGACGATACCACCGGGGTGAAGCCGCGGTCAAGGAGCAGTCTGAGCAGCTCTGCGCGTACATTTCGGATGTTGCCGGTGCAGTTGCCTTCCCCGATGCTGTTCCCGGTAAACAAGCCTCCGTCGCAGCCGCTTATGCCGACACAGGACAGTCCCGCAGGATATGCGAGTCTTACGATGTATTTGTTCATTTTTCCGGCCAGGACCATGTCGACAATGGGCATTTCTTCCGGGGTGGTCATGCGCACTCCGTCGATGAACCGCGGGGTATGGCCGAGTTGCCCGGATATACGGGATACTTCGGCTCCGCCACCGTGTACGACGACAATGCCGTCATTTCCGGGCAAAGCCGCAGCCTCTGCAAGAAATTCCTTCAGGACTGTTTCTTCACTGGCGACCCGTCCGCCGATTTTTATCACATGGATATTCATTTTACTACACTTCTCCGTATGCCGGGAGGCCCAGGGTTTCATCAAAACCGAAGCGGATATTCATGTTCTGTACGGCCTGGCCGGAGGCGCCTTTTACCAGATTATCAATACAGGAGAATAGAAACAGCTGATTCCCGTCCAGATACCAGCTTATGCTGCAGGTGTTGCTGCCCCTGGTTTCTCTTGTTTCGGGAATATGGGCCTTGTTAATCCGTACAAAGGGCGAGGTTCCGTAGTACTCGTCGAATACCGAGGTGATGTCGCTGTTCTTTACGCCGTCTTTCACGGTGAGCACCGTGGTGACTTCCATGCCCCGTTTCAGCGGTACCAGATGAGGGGTGAAATACAGGGTGTAGTTTTCTGTTTCTTTTGTATGCGCATCCAGGTAATACTGTATTTCCGGTGTGTGACGGTGGGTCCTTCCCGGGCTGTAGGCGCAGGTGTTTTCCGACCGTTCGGCAAAAATGAGCATTTCCTTTGCCTTTTTTCCCGCTCCCGAAACACCGCTCAGGGCATTTACTATGATGTTTCCGCCGCTGCCGAGATGTTTTGCTGCCGGTAAAAGCGGCAGCAGGGTCGCGGTGGGATAGCAGCCGGGAACGGCGATAAGATCGGACGATGCAATGGTTTCTCGGTGCCATTCAACCAGACCGTAGACGCTGCCGGAGAGAAATTCCTTTACCGGCGGCTGTTCGCCGTAGGCCTTGTAAAACACATCGGGGTCGGGAATGCGGAAATCTGCTGAAAGGTCTATAATAACGCTTTTTTTATAAAACGGAAGACACATGGCGGCGGAGGCAAGATGGGGAAGGCAGGAAAATACCACATCGGGCTTTTCTGCGAGGATCTGATCCTGTGAAAGGAAGGAGTGCGAGCCGCATTTTACACTGGTGCCGAAGCCCGGATCTACCGAGGAGACCGGTTCTCCGGTTTTTGATGAGGACCCCGGGAGTATCCGTTCCACTTCCGGATGGCCTTCCAAAAGCCGTAGAAGCACCATGCCTGTATATCCTGTTGTGCCGAGTAGTGCAGCTGTTATGCCCATCTTATGCCTCCATGGTATTTTTTGCTGCACTGTAGTACAGCATGTGGGGACGGTCTATTTCTATAATTCTATATCGGGAATGAAGGCGCGGAGATTTGCAACCAGTTCCGAGGGGCCGTGTCCCTCCCTCAGGACAATGATGATTGTGTCATCTCCTGCCACGGTGCCGAGTATTTCGGGAAAGTCGAAACGGTCAATGGACAGGGCTACACTGTTCGCATGACCCTGCAGAGTTTTAATGACACCGAGGGATCCGGAGAACTCAACAGACAGAAATCCTCTCTGGAGGTCCTGTATATATGCCTTGTCGGAATCGATATTTCCTTCATCACCCTGGACTGTATAATAATAGCCATGCCAGCCGTCGGAAATTTTTCCGACTTTCAGGAGCTTGAGGTCACGGGAGAGGGTGGCCTGGGTTACATTGAAGCCCTGTTTCTGCAGCTCGTTCAGGAGTATTTCCTGGCTTTCCACCCGCTGCTGTTTGATGATGCGTTTAATAGCTTTCAGGCGATCGTCACGGGACCTCATGATATACTCCATTCTGCATATTTATACTGAATAATGGGAATAAATTTGCATAAATTTAATAATTATTCAAGTATTTTCTATTTCCATTCATAAAAACCCCTGTCTTGACGGGGTATTAACCGTATCTTTTGTATTTGCCGATAATTATTCATGGTAGAATAACGAAAAAGGGGCCTTCTGCAATGGGACTACTGGGGAGAAAAGAAGACGGCAGGGCGGAAATCATCATTTCCGATGACGGTTTATCGGCACGCTGTATACTCTATCCATCCATTGGCGATGGAAACAGACTGACCGAGAAATACCTGCGCCTGCTTGCTGAACAGGCGGGTATTACATCGCACATAGACTGGGCATTGGTAAACGCCCACATCGATAAGGCTCAAGGTGATGGGCGGCGCTTTGAGTTTACCCTCACCACAGGAACCCCGCCGGTACAGGCTATTCCCGGACACCTCAAGCTGAAAAAACGCTTTTTCCTGGCTGCAACACACACTGCAGTACCGCTGGCAGAAGAGGGGGGAAGGGTCGATTACAGGGAACGCACTCCCTTTACTGTTGTGGCTAAAGGTGAACCGATTGCGCGGCTTGTGGATGAGTTTCCCGGTGTGCCCGGCAGTACGGTAACCGGTCAGTCGATAAAACCGCCGTTGTTGGAGGTGCTCCAGTTCATTCCCGGCGAGAACTTAACCCTTGGAGATGACAAGCGTTACCGCTCCACCGTCGACGGCTTGTTCTACTGTAAGGACAAAACGTTTTCTGTTTCCCATTCTCTTGTTGTCCAGGGGGATGTCGATCTGCACACCGGACACATAAAATTCCCCGGAGACATGAAAGTGACCGGAGGCATTAAGCGGGGATTCCGTGTGCTGGTAACCGGCAGTCTTGCCTGCGCCCAGACCATAGAAGCGACATCGGTCACCGTCGGCGTTAATCTCGAGACCGCAGAGGGGATTATCGGCTGCGGAGGAGAGGGTGTGAAGGTAGGCGGACAACTCAGTGCGAAATTCCTTGAGGGAGCACATGTGGAATGCCGGGGACTTGTCCGTGTGAAGGACAGTGTGTTCAATTCTCAGGTTTATACCATGGATCGGCTTGTATTGGGCGCGGAAGGCAAGCTCCTTGGCGGGCAGGTTCATGCGGTCAACGGCGTGCAGACCCATGTGCTGGGAAATGACATGGGACTTTATGGTGAGGTACACACCGGCCAGGATTTTGTGAAATCCCGGGCCCTCCACAAGCTCAAACAGATGATACTGAAACTGGGATTGAAGAGAGATACGCTTATGGACCTTAGGTCCATGGGCCGAAGGGTAGATGATAAAATCAAGCAGGTTGATGACGCCATTGAGGAACTCAATGTCAGGATTACCGAAGGACACCAGGCTATCGATAAAAACAGGGATGCGCGCATAGAGGTAACGGGCACTGTTTTTCCCGGTGTCCTTGTTTCAATCTGCAGCGCGTCTTTTTACGTTCGGGAGAAAATGGCAAACACGGTCTTCTGTCTGGAAGAAGACCATGTTGTCGCAAAACCCCTCTAGGTTCGTTTTTGTGTTTACAGCCTGAGCCCCAAAAAGTAGGTCGGGTACAGCTCGGCAGGTTCCATGTTTCTGGCGTAATCGAATTTGTTGCAGGTCCCGGAGTGGAAATGCTCATTCTGAACAGTTACCCCCGGAAGATGAATGTCGGCGCCGACACCCCCAATCAGCGACAGGTGTTTTCCAAGCCTGAGGCCAAGGGTTGCCCGCAGGTGAGGGAATACCGTGTCATAGCGGTAGTTGAACAAGTTGGCCATCTTTTCGTTGTCGGTTTCTCCCGTTGATACGTTCTTAGCCGTGATATCGATATCCAGGAAGAGGGGGTCCGGTTCAAAATGAACACCCATGCCCAGGCCGGAAACCAGCGGTTTATTGTCGTAGTCGTTTTGACTTCCGCCGAAGTAAAGTATGGTGTACAGGGGCCGGGATCCCATCTGGTAGCCGCCGTAAAGGTATTCGCCGTCGTCCATCCAGAAGCTCGCGTTATGAAGGCCGTTTTGGGCTATGTTGATGAGGCCGAAGGCCAGACCGTCCATTTCCCTGGCGATGTTGACGAGGCCGATCTGGACTCCCGAGGTGTCCCCTCCAATGTTGACAAGTCCGCCCTGGAAACCTGCGGTAGTGTCATTCACATTCACCAGACTGAGCTGTGTGCCGGTAAAAGAGGTTGATACATTGAACATGCCTGCCGCCTGCAGCCCTGTTCCCGAACCGTCTATGAGATTGAACACACCTGCAGCCTGGACACCTTTCACTGATCCGTCAACAATATTGAACACGCCTGCGCCTTGTACGCCGTTGTTCTGACCTTCTGTAATGTTAAACACTCCTGCCGTCTGCAGGCCGTTCATGCTTCCGCTTACAATGTTGAACACACCGGCGGTCTGTAGAAATCCCAGGTCCCCGCCTGCGAGATTGAACACGCCTGCACACTGAGCTCCATGTACGTCGCCGTCGGATAGATTAAACACGCCGCTTGCCTGCAGTCCGTGCACTTGCCCGCCGACAAGGTTTAAAACGGCTCCGGACTGTATGCCGTGGACATTTTCATCCACCAGATTTATGAGTCCCAGCTCAATCCCCTGTATGCGGTAGGCTGAACCCACAAGGTGGATGGAGAAGTTGTGATCTACAATGCCGACGCCGCTGTTGAAGCTGGTGGGTACCAGGCTTATGGAATTATAGCGGTGAATCAGTTCAATTTCCGTGTTATGTGTTTCCGGAGTTTCGAATGCCGGACCCTGGGGAGTGTCCCCGTCGTGTGGAGTTTTCCTCAGGCGGTTTTTAAGCATGTCTATGGCTTCCAGTGCTTCCTGTTTTACTTCCTTTAATTCATCGGAAAGGGAATCCGGAGTGTGCTGATCGCTTGCGACATTCTCTTCTCCGCTCAACGCCGTCTGGCCGCTGCCGCGGACCCTGGTTACTTCCGGGGTGATGACGCCAAAATCCTGTAAGGCAATGACCGTGTTTTTCCCCCTTCGGAGGATCAGATCCGCTTCATAGATCATGTTCTCGTTTTGGAGGGTTGCGGAGTAGTATCCGGGAGGAAGGGCGAAGGAAAGAGGGATCCCTTCCAGTTTTTTTATTTCTGCTACCAGATTGCCGGTGTTGTCCCGGATGAATAACCGTCCCTTGAGGTCCCGTTTCAGCTCTACCGAAGCATCGGAGGTACGCAGATCGGTCAGAACAATTTCTCCTGATCCGGTCAAGTCCATATCGTACATGGCATGCTGAGGGCCGGCGAGGGTGTTCTCTGTCCTGGCGAGCGTTTCACCGGAGGCATAGCTGTATGCCTCGTTCAGGGTGATTTTCCTGTCCTGGCTGGTAGCGTCGGCGGCGCCGCGAAGGGCCGCGATCAGGTAATGGGTAAAAAAAGACCCCTCGATGGCGTCGCTTTCCTGTGCCGCCTCGTTGTCTGAGCTGGAAGTCAGATACGCATAGCCTTTTGTGTCTACCGACTCATCCACCAGAAACGGTGTACGCCGTGTACCGCCTTTCAGGCGGGTGAAGGCCCCGGAATAGCAGCTGTCCAGTATGGCGATATGCACATCTGCCTCTACGCCTTCAATGTTCTCCCGGAGTTCTTTGTAACTGTAGCGCTCTTCGCCAAGGAGTATTCCTTCCTCATCTGAATGTCCCGAATAATAGAGGAGGAATTCTGTCCGTGTTGAGCTTTCTTTTGCGTCCTGCACCGACTTTTTCAGGGCTGTAAAGGACTGGTCGATAGCCTGCTTATCCGGGTCTTCCAGCAGAATGTTGTTTTTCCTGTCCACGCCGCCCATATCGGTAAGCACCCTTGACATGGCCAGGGCATCCTTTGTGGCGTAGACAAGTTGCTGGCGGTTTTCTCCGCCCTTGTTCGATCCAATAAAGAGGGCGAATCGTTGGAGCGTTGGCTGGCCATCCTGTGTCTGCCCAAACAGGCTGCTGCCCAGTATCAGCAGGAAGAGAAAGGCTGTTATGGTCGATTTCATTTGGTGCCTTCCTTCAAAAGCAGTATCGATGTCTGGTACACGTCTTTGAGATCGAGTAGAGTTTCCGAGTTTCTGACTCTATTCTCTGCAGCCAGGGTTTCAGCATGAGTGATGAGAGTCTCTACAGGCAGGGCAGTCTTGCTGAAAAGAAAATAAAACCGCTCATAATACGGGGCGTCGTCAAGTTCATACGCAAAGGGAAGCCGGGCGTTAGCGCCCCGTTCCAGTTCCTGACTGTCGTATTCGCTGTAGGGGAAATGAAGGGTGACGACGCCGCGCCCGTCGATGCTGAGAAGCACCCCATAGGGATAGTCGCCGGCATTGTACTCAATCTGCAGCAGATCGTGTTCCCTCACCAGTGAGCGTTCGTTTACTTCCCGTACGTCTCCGTCAGATTCCTTGAAGATGCTGACCTGGGGTTTTAGCCCTTTGAGTCTGATACCCTCAATGTAACCGGTATCGCCTTCGGTACCGGAGCCGGTTAAAAAGGGCACTACCCCCACCAAAAGGGCAATGGCAGCTGCGGCAAGGAGCGGAACAGGGGATGTTACAAAACGGACGATGTGTGCCTTGTTTGTAACGGCAGGGGCTTTTTTCCCCTCTCCCATCCGCGACCGGATCCTGTCGGCCATGAGACCGGGAGGATATGCCGCTAAAATGTGCCGGTTGTCTTCCTCCAGGGCCTTCACTTTCTCCATCAGTTCCGGCTCTTGAGTAAATAAGGCCTCATGTTCTTTATCAAGCTCAGACAGATATTTCTGTTCTATGAACAGGTCCGGCAGTTTGTCTCTTTTCATCATACCTCCCGCAGGGCTAAACCCTTTTCCCGTAGGTTTCTAAGACGTTTGCGTACTCCCGAAACCGACATACCGACTTTTTCGGCAGTTTCTTCCAGGGTGAAGTTGTCGACGTAGTGCAGCACCGCGATCATTCGTGTCGAGTCCTTTTCCCGGGCGAACAGCCGGTCCAGGAAATGATTAGTCAGTACCATCCGCTCGGGGTCGTCCACGCCTGCGACTTGTTGAAGAAACTCGTCTTCTGCATTCAACGGGGTGCGTTTCTGTTTACGCATCTTATTCAGGCAGATGTTCGTCGCTATGGTGTACAACAGGCTGGAAGGAGCACCTCCATGGAGCTGTTTTTCCTTCCTGAGAACCTGGACAAACACATCCTGCATCGCATCCAGAGCGGCCTCCTCATCCCGGAGCAGCGCTCTGCATCTACGTAAAACCATCGGACCATATTTCGAGTAAAATTCCTCAACATTTATCGCCATGTCGTCTTTTGAAATCCTTCTTGAAAGATTTAACACTCTGAGGAGTCGAAAGTGTTACCGTTTTGATATATCCTTATGTACCTGATGGACAATCTACTTCTTGATAACCCGTTTTTCAAGTCTCCGGTCCTTTATTTTGATCAGACAGGTTCCACTATGGACACGGCCGCTGAGTACATCGAAAAGGGATATCCTTCGGGAACCGTGATTATGGCCGCTTATCAGACCCAGGGACGGGGGCGGGGGCGGGTCCGGCGCTGGGAGGCTGATCCCGGTTCAAGCCTGTTGTGTACACTGATTCTGAAGGCCGGCGACTGTCCGGTTCCTGTTCATCATATTCCTGTGTGCACCGGTCTGGGTGTGTGTTCCTGGCTTTCTTCGGGCTGGGACCTTCCCGCCATGTTGAAATGGCCCAACGATGTGCTGGTATCCGGCAGGAAAATATGCGGTGTGCTGTGCGAGACTTCCCGTTCCTGGATACGCATCGGTTTCGGGATCAATCTGAACCAGAAAACACTTCCGGTATTCAGAGACGACGGAATCGTGCCCACAAGTCTGCGGATGGAAACAGGCAGCGAAGTCCATTTTGAGCCGGAGGCCGTGATTCAGGAAGTATTAAGGGCCCTGCACCGGGAGTTTTTCCCGGATCAAGGCAAGGCCGGCGGCTGGATTGAACGGGCAAATGCTCTTTTGTACAGGAGAAACCAAAGGGTGCGAATTCGGAAAGGCCCTGCGGATAATCCGGAAACCGAAGATGTCACCATAGTCGGTATTAATGAAGACGGGGCCCTTTCCGTGCGCACAGCCCGCGGCGAAACGGCGGATGTGTACAGCGCGGAAATACTGTACGGGATTCCCGCCGATGACAGGTGACAGCCGTTTTTATTTGACCTGGGATGCGGGGAGTATGCGGAAATCTATCCGTTCCTGGGCTGCAACAAAAGACCGGTCCTCCCGTGGAAGATACATTCCGCCGGGTGAAAAGGTGATGAGCATTGTGTCTTTACGTTTAGGCAGGCGCCATATTTCCACCAGGGCGCGGTCGGTCGGTTTTTCAAAACTGAAGGTCACGGGTACTGTTCCTTCTCCATCAGGGAAAAATGAAAAACGCCGGCCTCCCAGCACCATGACTTTCCGCTCCTGCTGCCTGGGCGGACCGGCAAGTTTGATGGTGTGGGTTTCACCGTGAATGTCTTCATACGACAGCATGCAATGTCTGTTTGTGACGGCGACAGGAACTTCGAGAAGGGAAATTTTCCTTGTGGCTGCCGGGATTTTTAATGCTTTCCACCACAGTGATATATGCAGACCGGGATTGCGGTCGTCGAAGTAGAAGTCCCGGATAACCAGCCATGGCGGAGTACCGTTCCCAAGGGGAAAGGCAGTCCGGTCCCGAAGGCCGCGTTCGGTTTCGCCGGAAAAGGAAAAACTGGAATCCTTGATCAGATGGGAAACACTATCCGGAGCTTCGATGTACGCCCTGGTTTCCATGTTGGGCAATACATTGTCAACGCCTTTAAGGATGCCGTTCAGATTACCTTTATTGAATAAAACCGTCATGTCTTCTTCTTCCAGGGTTACTGCACCCGGCATATTGGCTATGATGTCCCAGGCATGGGGCTCCGGTCCTTCTGTAGGGACTTGTACTGCCGGTGGCAGTACACAGCCGAGGATTTCTTCCAGTGTCACATATTCAGGTTTCGGACACGACAAATTTTTCGGGAGAACTGCCGTAAGGCCGGACTGTTGAATGGTTTTTAACAATCCGACTGATGACGACAGGTCCAGGGCTGTTGCCGGTTCGATGAGCAGGAAAAGCGGTTTGTGCTGATATTTACGGATGTTCCGTGCTGCTGTCTTTGTATCCGCATTGTGAAGAAGAAGGTCAAAGGTCTGTACGCCTGCTTCATTGGAAAAATAGATCTTGTCGATGCCTTCTATTAATAAGGGCGATTTCTTTTTATAGTAATCGATGAGTTCTTCACGGTGGAGATCAATGTAGTAGGGGAAAAACCCGGACCAAAGGGGAACCTGATAATCACCGGCAAACTGATAGAATTCCCGCTTAACCTGGTTGACGGTCAGGGTGTGATGGGCCTTTCCGGTCTTTCCCGGAAAAATAAGGAGATCGCCGAACTCTGCGCCGCGTCTTGAAAGGTAGGTTGATAACGATTGCTGCGGTGTCTGGAACACCCAGGGCGGAAGGTTCCATGCGACAGGAAGTGTAATGCGGTTTTGCCGCATGATTTTATCAAACTCAAGGCAGAGGGGAACCAGAGACTCCTGGGCATGGTTATGTGGCCGAAAGATGACATAAATCACGATTGTTTCCTGTAACTGTACTGATTATTGTATGCATGATACCATACTACAGGTCAAGCCTTAGGGTAATAACGGAAAAAATTGTATTTTCATGTTGATGATCCGGACAAGAATTTGTATCTTTTCATCAATCCTAAGAAATCTTACGTAGAATCACATTTTTAAGAGAGGTGGAAGAAAAAATGGCCAAACAATTGGAATTCAATGAAGACGCAAGAAGGGCGCTTCTTCGCGGGGTGGAAAAACTCTCCACAGCCGTAAAAGTAACTCTTGGGCCTAAAGGAAGAAATGTTCTTCTTGACAAGAAATTCGGTGCTCCTACCGTAACGAAAGACGGTGTTTCTGTTGCCAAGGAAATCGAACTTGAAGACCCGATGGAAAACATGGGCGCGCAGCTGTTGAAAGAAGTGGCGACAAAAACCAATGATGTTGCCGGCGACGGTACGACTACCGCGACGGTGCTTGCGTATTCAATTACCAAAGAAGGTCTTAAATCCGTTGCCGCCGGTATTAATCCCATGGGTATTAAACGCGGTATCGACAAAGCAGTGGACCTTACTGTAGGCGAAATAAAGAAAGCGTCAAAGGAAATCAAGGACAAGGAAGAAATTGCCCAGGTTGCCGCAATTTCCGCCAACAATGATATGGAAATCGGTGAAGAAATCGCCAATGCCATGGAAAAGGTAGGAAAAGACGGGGTCATTACTGTAGAGGAATCCAAAACAATTGATTCCAGTACTGATTTTGTAGAAGGAATGCAGTTTGACAGAGGATACCTGTCGGCTTATTTTGCCAACAACCGCGATACTATGACTGCTGTTCTGGACAGTCCGTATATCCTTATTCATGATAAGAAGATTTCGAGCATGAAAGACCTGCTTCCGATCCTTGAAAAGGTGGCCCAGGCAGGAAAACCCATTCTTATCATTGCAGAAGATGTTGACGGTGAAGCACTTGCAACCCTTGTGGTGAATACCATCAGAGGAACCATCAATGCCGTAGCGGTAAAAGCTCCCGGTTTCGGCGACAGGCGGAAAGCAATGCTCGAAGATATCGCTATTCTTACCGGCGGACAGGTTATTTCCGAAGATCTTGGCATGAAGCTGGAGAATACCGAGCTTGAAATGCTGGGACGCGCGAAAACGGTGAAGGTCGAAAAGGAAAATACCACCATTATTAATGGGGAAGGTAAAGCCGGCGATATTAAGGACCGTATTGCCCAGATCAAGGCCCAGATTGAGGAAACCAGTTCTGACTACGACCGGGAAAAGCTTCAGGAACGCCTTGCGAAACTCGCCGGCGGTGTTGCTGTCATCAATGTAGGCGCGGCTACCGAGGTGGAACTGAAAGAGAAAAAGCACCGGGTAGAAGATGCTCTTTCCGCTACACGGGCGGCTATCGAAGAGGGGATCATTCCGGGCGGAGGGCTCACCCTTATTCAGACCATCGCCGCTCTGGAGAAGGTTGACATTAGTGCGTATACAGAAGAAGAAAAAGTCGGTTTCAACATTGTGAAACGCGCATTGGAAGAACCGATCCGCCAGATTGCTGAAAACGCGGGGCTTGACGGGTCCATTGTCGCCGAGCGGGCAAAGCACGAGAAAAAAGGAATAGGTTTCAACGCCGCCAGCATGGAATGGATGGACATGATCAAGGCGGGCATCATTGACCCGGCCAAAGTGACCAGATCCGCTCTGCAGAACGCGGCATCGATCGCCGGGCTTCTCTTGACGACCGAATGTACCATTACCGATATACCTGAACCCGAACCTCCAATGCCGGCAGGCGGTGCCGGCGGCATGGGCGGAATGGGCGGCATGGGCGGCATGATGTAGCGTTGACGCTACCGCGACAGCGGTTTTTTCCGAATACACGTTCAATGTGTGTTATAATAGTGACTCCCCTTGTCCTTCCTGGTGCTGTTACGGGCCCGGGTAACAAGGGGAGTTTTTCATGTTTCTAAAGGCGAGGTTATCTATTATGAAACGAGAAGAGTTTATTGCGACTATCGGGTATCAGGGAGACACGGCGATCACGGACAAGAATTTTATGAGTGAGGTAAAGAGTATGAATACCTCCGCTCTTTTGGAAAAAGGATTGTTCAAGGCTGCGTTCTGCTCGGCAATTTACCATACCAAGGATACAGGTGATGCTTCTGAGGAACAGCTGGTCCTGGACGCCTACAATGTGAATAAGGGTGTACGCCTGACGTCTGTCGACGCGTTGAAACGGATATTCGGTGTATTCGGCATACCGGAGGAAATAGCTAAAATTAATGGGGTTTGAATCATGTGCGGACTGCCATGCTCTTCTCCCGGCCGGCCATACCTGTCCTTGACTGATGCTACTATCCGTGGTACGTTTTCGGAAATCTTTTAGAGGGGTACACTGATTCATGGAT
Source organism: Spirochaetales bacterium (assembly GCA_016935695.1). GTDB lineage: Bacteria > Spirochaetota > Spirochaetia > JC444 > Marispirochaetaceae > JAFGQL01. The sequence continues at coordinate 1,918 of JAFGQL010000144.1, read as the reverse complement.
ACAATCCAAAGCTATTTCCCGCTGCTCCAGGCCGGCGCTCAGGCGGGAACGGGGCAGATGATGACAACCTTTGTCACTTTCGGTCTCGTTATTCTCATTTTCTATTTTCTTATTATTCGTCCTCAGAACAAACGTCAGAAAGAAACCAAAAAAATGCTCGAAGCCCTCAAGAAAGGGGACAAGGTTGTTTCTATTGGCGGTATCCGTGGTGTTGTGCAGTCAGTCAAGGAAGACACGGTGCTGGTAAAAGTGGACGATGCAACGAAACTCGAGTTTAATAAATCGGCTATATCGGGCCTTGTTGATCAGAACGCCGACGATTCTTCAAAGAAAGAAGATAGTAAACAAAAATAGGAATTTTTTCCGTTTCTCGGTAACGGGCATCAGGTATGACCTGACGATTTTTTTATACTGATATTTTTATCTTACTAAATGATGGAGTATACGATATGACGAAACGTGGTAGATTTTTGATCGTGCTCCTCGTTCTTGCTGTAGCAGGTATGTTTCTGTATCCAACCTTTGAGTGGTATTTCATCACTCCCAAGTCGCTGATCGATTTGGCTTCGGGATCGAAAGAACAGATTCGACTCTACGCCCTGAGCGAGGCCGGGAGGGTGTTTGAGCAGTTGAGTACCCTCAGGGAAAGCGGTGAACCCGTTCCTGAAAAGTACGGTTTTTTGATAAAGGCCGCGGAAAAGAACTATAAACTGGAAAAAATGGACATTCCAAAGATGTGGACGGTCGACGCTCTGTTCAAGGGCTTCTCTTCTCAGAAAGAGTTTTTCACCGCCATTGAAACCCACTACCGGGACATGCTCTTAGCCATCAAGGACAGGAACAAGGATATCATGCAGCTCGGCCTGGATTTATCAGGGGGGATGCGCGTGGTCCTGGAAGCCGATATTGAAAGTCTGGAAAAGCGTCTCGGACACAGCGCAAGCACAGAGGACAAGGAAGATGCGATTACCAGGGCCATGGAAATCCTGACCAACAGAATTGACAAGTTCGGCGTATCCGAGCCGTCTATCCGCCGTCAGGGAGAAGATCAGATTTCCATTGAGATTCCCGGCGCGGAAGATCCGGAACGGGTCCGGACCTTCCTTATGGGGAAGGGCAGTCTTGTTTTCCATATTGTTGATCAGGATATGAGTCAGGCGGTTGCCGCCTATATGCAGGAAAATCCGAACGCCCAGATTACCGCAGACGGTAAAATACGTAATGCCGATATTGTCGCGGCGGGCTACCGGGTTGTCGGCTTTTATACAAAAGATTCTTACGGTGTTGATGAATGGCAGCGCTGGGTGGTAATAGAAGACGAGGTTGGACTTGACGGAGGTCATATACAGCAGGCGACGGTTTCGTCCCACCCCATAACCGGTAAACCGGTGGTTAACTTCCAGCTTGACAGAGAGGGTGGAGAAATATTCTTTAAGCTCACTTCGGAAAACGTGGATAAAACCCTTGCTGTTGTCATGGATGACAAGGTCAAAACCATGGCCAACATAAGCGAAGCGATCCGCGACAGCGTGCAGGTAACGGGTTTTGAAAGAACCGAGGCGAACGATCTCGCCCTGATTCTCAGGACCGCGGCACTGCCGGTAGATCTTGTGATCAGTACCCAGCAGGCAATCGGTGCCGCATTAGGCGAGGATTCCATTGCCGCCGGATTGAAGGCGATTCAGATCGGTTTTCTTCTGGTAATCGCGTTTATGCTTGTATGGTATAAAGGCGCAGGATTTGTAGCAGATATTGCCCTTCTGTTGAACCTGGTGATCATGGTTGCCATATTGAGCGCGTTTAACCTGACCCTTACCTTGACCAGTATTGCCGGTCTCATACTTACCGTAGGGATGGCGGTGGATGCGAACGTCATTATTTTTGAACGGATCAAAGAAGAATACGCCCTTGGCAAAAG
>JAFGQL010000143.1 GCA_016935695.1 Spirochaetales bacterium | reverse complement strand
GAAGAGCCCCGTATCCGCGCGGCCCTCGTTCCGGGAAAAGTCCACCGTGACGTGATCGGTGAGGACGGAGGCATGTTTTGCCTGTACGCGGTGGATGTCCCGGCGCGCAGTCCCGCCCTCCGGCTGGATGTGTTTGATACCGTATCGGACCTGGATATTCTGGTCCGATACGAAAATGCCAATGTGTCGCCGGATGCCTTTGACTTCAAGGCGGAATCCCTGGCCAGCCGGGAATTCCTGGTGATAGACCCTGAAGATGACCGGTATCTGAAACCGGGGAAATACTATGTACTGATATTCGACCAGATCGCCGCAAAGATTCCCGAAGGGTTCTCTGTACTGGCAACCCTGGCACCCGAGGCACCCCGGGAGCTATTGGGTATTCCGGGGATACCTCATCAGGCTACTCCCCTGGAGGTATGTCTTTCGGCAACGGTGGAAATTACCGGTACCGCAGCCCGGGGTTCCGGGGTGCTGGTCAGCCGGGACGGCTATATCCTGACCAACTGGCATGTCGTGCGGGGGGATGACGGTCTGCCGTCGAGCCGGGTTTCCGTTGCGGTAACCAGGGATTTCTACAATCCGCCGGAAGAACTTTTTACCGCCAAGGTTCTCAAGTACGAAGAGAAATCGGATCTGGCCCTCCTGAAGATAGTATCGGGGTACTACGGTCAGCCGGTCCCCGGGGGCTATGTGTTCCCCTATTTTGAACTCAGCGCCGACGAACGGGTGACCATCGGCCAGCCTGTTTCGGTTATCGGGTTTCCCGACGTGGGGGGCTCGGGTTCCAGGGTTTCGGTCACCCTGACCAAGGGCATTATTTCAGGGCTGATGAAATTCTACGACGGATACCTGTATAAAACAGACGCAGAGATCAACCCGGGGAACTCCGGCGGCGCGGTCGTCAATGCTTTTTACGAGCTTGTAGGTCTGCCGACGACCATTGTAGGGGACTCATCGGGAAAACTGGGGTTCATACATCCGGTATCCATGCTTCCGTCCTCATGGCTCATGCTCATCAGCGGACATTGAGGTCTTTCAGATGAGTTCCCCGGAAAACCGCCAGTATCCTGAACTTCACGCGCATCTCCTGCCCCTCCTGAAGGAAATGATCCGGAATACCTGTGTCAACACAGGGGACCCGGATTCCGGTTTTGAGTACCGCTCTGCCGAAACCCTAAAGACCTTTTTTACCGCCCGGGGTATCCCTTCGGAAATACTTGCCTGCCGGGAAGGACGGTCCAATCTGCTGGTGCGCATACCCGGTACCAGGAAGGGAGCGCCATCGCTTATGTACATGGGACATATGGACGTGGTTCCCGCCCGGAAAGAAGACTGGTCCTGTGATCCCTTTGAGGCTGCGCTCATTGAGGATGCCCAGGCGGGACCGGTTCTGAACGGCCGGGGTACCGTGGACATGCTGAACATGACCGCCTCCATGGCGGCTGGTTTGGCCGAAGCCGTGGAAAACCACGGCCCCTTTCCCGGAGATCTGTGTTTTCTTGCTGTCGCCGATGAGGAAGCATCAGGTACCTACGGCGCCAAATGGCTGACCGATGATCATTGGGAAAAGGTTTCCGCCGATTACATGATCGCCGAACTTGGGGGCTTTTTTGTTGAATCCCGGCGCGGAAGATCACCCACTATCACCCTCGGCGAGAAGGGGATCGCATGGCTCCGGATCAGCGTGAAGGGCAGGCCCGGCCACGGCAGCATGCCCTACCGCAGCGGTAACAGCGCGGCCAGACTGGCGGAACTGATCGTCCGGCTGGGGGATTCCCTGGGCAGACCGGTTATGCACCCCATGTACCGTACCATGGCCGGCGGCTTTGCGGCTTCCCGCTGGGAAGAATTCCTTCTGACCAATCCGAACACCTTCCGGGCCGGACTCTCCCGGGTATGGGGCCGTTCGAAAGGTGCTGCCAAGTTCCTTCATACCGCCGCCTGTACCTCGGTGAGTCCCAATGTGGTCCGTTCGGGGGACAAGATAAATGTCATTCCCGACAGGGCTATGGTCGAACTGGATGTACGGCTTCTGCCCGGACAGCAGGTACAGGACGTTGCATGCCACATCCGTTCGCTGGCTGCCCGGATGGGCATCGAGGTTGATATACTCGAACTTGAGTTTTTTCCTTCCACCGTGTCGCCTGTGGACACACCCCTGATGGATGCAATAAACGAGGAACGGAAGCAGGAGCCCGGCAGTCTGGTTCCCATGATGATCGGAGGGGTGACCGACGGCCGGTTCTGGAGGCAGAAAGGAACGGTTGTCTACGGCTACGCGCCGTTTTCACAGGAAATGACCATGAACAGATACGCCTCGATGATCCACGGGATAGACGAAAGCATTTCCCTTGCCTCCCTTGACCGTCATCTCAGGTTTTTTTCCCAGCTTCCAGGGTTGTTTTTCCAACGGGTGTAAGGTTTTGTTCTTTTATGAACCGTCAGGAGAGCATGTCCCGCATCTGGGCCTTGGCCTGGCTTAACACATCGGTATACTGTTTTTCCAGCTGACCTATATGATGCTGGTACTGTTTTACGAATTCCGGGTCCTGCATGGGGCTTAAGCGTATCTGGGTGCCGGTCTGCCGGGACAGTTCCTGTTCCTTTCTGCGGAGCATTGGTTCGTACTGGGCAGTGAGCTGTTCTTCGATATGGGTACGGTTCTCCAGGTACTGGGAAAAGAACTGGGTAATCTGGGAAAACAGATGATCAATGTGCTTTTTTTCCCCCAGGAGGACAACCAGGCCCTGATGGACTTTTTCAACAAGGGGTTCGAACCCTTCGGTCTGGGGCAGTGTAAGGTTGGCGGTGAAGGTTTCAAAACACCCTTCGGCATACCAGGCCAGTTTTTCCCTGTTAAGGCTTTTCAGCTGTTTTTTTAACCCGTCCTCATCAAGTTCTCCGTTCAGAAACTGCGAAGCCGCCCGACGGCCGTTGTCTTTTGTTTCCTTGGTTTCGATGGCTGTCTTGTCGCTTTTTATTTCGGCGGTACGTTCCAGCGCAAGTTCAAGAGCTGATTTAATCTGTCCCATACAAGGCTCCTCATAAAAATGTACACACACATACCCGTATATATTACACATTTTCACGATGGTTGAACATATACACCGGGTATAGGCCTTACTTGATTTTTTAGGGAAAATGAAGGAAAGTGATACAGTTTCTATACCGGGGGCCCTCCATTTGAGAACACACCCACTACCATTGCTGCTCCTCATCGTCTTTGCAAGTCTGTGCGGAGTTCCTCTTGCATCCCAGGTTCAGAATGCACCATCCCAGACTGATCCTTACAGTGTACAGGTCGGGTTAGGCGTGTTCTTTGATTCTTCCATGTTCACGCACCCGGAGATCATCCGAAAAATTGAGGGTGCGGCAGGCATTGTCCTGCTGGATACCGATGTCATGTACCGCAAGGCCTATGCCATACCCTTGAGTAACGCGTTTCTCCTTGCTCCCGGCTCCATGAGGGTATTACCGACCAGCCGGGGACGGGAGCGGTATGTCCGCATCATGGAATACATCCTTTCCCTTGTTCCCGGAAGTCTTCTTGACCAAGGAGAACTTGGTTTTCTGAAAGCAGATATCGCGGTGGTAGCCCGGGAGGTTCCGTCGTTCCCCTTTATGCTCGGTATTGATTCCAGACTTGTCCTGAAACCGGTGTATGAAGACGGATTGTTTTCGGGATACCTGGTCCCTGATTCCCGGCTGCTGCCTCAGGAATTTGTCTACAGACCGGGAATCGCACCGGGCGCACTGACACCGGGATCGACGGTATATCTTATTTCGCGGGCAGCGCAGCAGTCCCAGATCCGGCATGTGCCGGGAGAGGTGTTGAGGGTGACTGAGAGCGGTTTTTTTGTGAAAATAGACGCAGGCCGCGAGTTTGAAGGCACTGTCATTACCGATATCCGGGGAAATGTGTATGGAATAGCCGCCTTGGTTGATCCTGCGGAAAAAACGGTAGAGGCGGTTTTTTTGGACCCGGTCCGGGACAGCATTCAGAAGGCGGGGGTGTCTCTTGCAATGGTAGAGCCCCAGGGGGAAGTGACTGCCGATGAGGATGTCCAGGAACCCTCTTCGAATATCTATGAGGTCGGCCAGACCTTTTTCATTATCACTGCTGACCGGATGAAGGTGTATCTTGATAATACCTATTACGGGGAGACACCTCTTTTACTGAAGAACATCCAGATGGGGGAATATCCTTTACGCATCGAGAGTGCCGACGCCCGTTTTGAAGGGGTTTTGAGGGTGATTCCGTCCAGGAAAGACGTTATCACCATAAAGCCGCCGGTGGCACCCCGGGCGAAGGCAGGAGAACCGGCTCCATGATGAGATACAGCCTGACGTTAATACGCGTGTGTTTTCTTACTGTGTTTCTTGCTGCTGCCGGTTCATGCATGACCAGGACCAAGCCCGAGGACTTGCAATTGCCGGGGGCTTCCCCTGATCTGGCCCAGGTGTATATCTATATGCCGAAAGACGTTGATATTCCGGGGTCTTCCAGGGAGAACGAAATTCTCTACGCAAACGGCGCGGAGGTCGGGTCCATCAGGCCCGGCTACAGCCTGGGGTTTCTGGCTCCTCCCGGTTTTATCACCATCGCCACAAAGGGGTCTTTTCAGGAAAAACTTGAGCGGATGTATTATGTTGATCCCGGAGAGCGTCTGTTTGTAGCCATGGAAAAAGGACTCAACCTGAGAGGCAGCGGATTCATTTTTTACGAGAAGCCGGAAGCCGAGGGGCTTAAAGGTATTGGCGCTACACGGTTCTCGGTGGTGCGTAAGCAGGAGATTGAACAGTGAAAATATTTCTGTCCGCTACGGTTATATGTATGGCGGCATTGATTGCCGCGGTCTCCTGCGTGACCCCTATTGTACTGGATGAAGTGACCCGGGTCGATCTGGAAAAGGCATATCTGTTCGGCAGGTTTGGAATGGCATATACCGGGACAGATAACGAGTCGGTCTATCTGATCGTTCAGTCGAAAGACGGTATACGCGAACATTTGTTTCCTTTCAATAAAGCAGACAACCTCGGTGTCAAGGAAGTTATACCGGGGGACTACCAGATTGTGGGGTACCGGGTTGTGACCGGCAACAGGACCAGGGATTACGGTTTCTTCTCTGATCAGAACCAGCGCATGATGGACATTTTTACCCTTGGAATGGGTGAAGGGATGTACCTTGGAGATTATACCCTCCAGACGCCTGTCCAGGACAGCAAGACCTCCAGCCCCGGTGCCGTACGCATTCTCATTCAGAATAAAATAGAGGCGGCCCGCTATCAGCTTCGCCGCCAGTATCCTGCCTTTGAGGAAATTCTTACCGTCAATCTCATGCGCTGAACCAGCGGTTCGGTCAATCCGCGTTCAGATAGGTTTCGATACTCCTGGCGAGGGTATGCCACAGCTGTGTCCGTACTTCATCATTGCACTCCAGCAGGGTCACACGAAAGCCTTTCAAGGTGCAGCAGAAGCCGGTGAGTGGCACAACACAGATGCCTTCCGCGCCGAGAAGGTAATAGACAAACCGCTTGTCCACAGGGACATCCCGCACAATTTCTTCTATATATTCCTTCGCACGGGGATTGGCAATGGGCAGGGTCTGTCTGTCGTTCAGAACGCCGTCATCAAACAGGACCGTTACATAAAAAGCCCCTTTCGGCATGTTCACGGTTATACCCTTGACTGTCGAAAGAACTGCGTGCATTTCCCGGGCGCGCTGTTCGAACATCCTGTTGCGCCTTTCAAGATGGGCGGGATAACGGGGGTCTCCCATGACGAGTGGGATGCTTAACTGGGGCAGGGTGGTGGAGCAGACTTCCAGGCGTTTGGCGTCCAGGAGGGATTTTATGTACGCGGCGAACTCGCTGTCCCGGTCCTGATTGAACACTTCTATCCACCCGCAGCGTCCGCCCGGCCAGGGATACTCCTTGGAAATGCTCCGGAGCGCCATCCCCGGGACATCACCGATGACCTCGCTCAAATGGGTCTTGACGCCGTCGGCATACACGATGTGGGCATAGGTTTCGTCGCAGACGACGAACAGGTCGTATTTTCTTGCGATGTCCACCATGGCCGCCAGTGTCTCGGGCGGATATACCGCTCCGGTAGGGTTGTCCGGGTTAATGAGGAGTATACCGGCGATGGAGGGGTTGTACCGGATCTTCATCTCGATATCAGCCAGGTCCGGCTGCCAGCCCTTTCCGGGGTCCAGCTGGTAAGTCAGATGTTCGTAGCCCGAATGTGAAGCCTCGGCACTGGAAAGGGTGGAGTAGGCCGGGGCCGGGCCGATGACACGGGCCTCCCGTTTCAGAAACCCGAATATCTTGGCCACTGCGTCGCCGAGGCCGTTGAAAAACAGGAGGTCGTTCTCGGTAATGCGGCAGCCCCCCCGTTTGTTCACCTCTGCGGCCAGGAATTTCCGTGTTGCCGGTTCTCCCTGGGTGTCGGTATAGCGGTAGGACGAATCTTCGGCCGCCAGACCGGTGATGATGTCCTTTATCCAAGGGTCAAGATCCTCGCCCTTCTGAATGGGGTCGCCGATGTTCTCAAAGAGAATATGCATTCCCATCGCCTCGAGTTTTTTCGCGACAGCGACGATTTCCCTGATCTCGTATTTCAGCTGTCCTGCTCCGTCCCACACAATGCTCCGTCTCATGTTTCCTCCAATAATAAAAAAACCGCTGGTTCCTTCTGTATGATAAGGAACAGCGGTTTGCCAAGCCTGCCAACAGGCTCTTATGTACCGCAGTTCCTCACATTATCGGGGAATACCGCGGTCTTCTGTATAGCTACAGCCTCCGGCAGTCTCCCGATTTACGGGCGGCGGCCGCGGCGGCGCGTTTACGGTTATGCTGTACTGACATGTGCTGTGTTTTCATGGTACTGGCATACCATAAACCCCGGACTCAAGGCCTGTCAACCGTAAGGATGAAACGTGGCGCTATTGCCACAATTACGTCGTCCTGGGACGCAGAAGGTGCCGGGGATACCACCGCTGAAACCAGACTGTAAACACCATCAGCGGAGGAATGAACAGGTAAGGGAAATAATGGAGGAACGTCGATGATGGGCCGTGAAGGCTGAGAATTTCCATGCCCGCCGCCGCGCAGTAGTAAAGGCTCCACAGGGCAGTGAGTATCCGGTTTGTGTCGGTGAAGGACGGGATGTTCCAGATGCTCCTGGGAAAATCGAGGCGTGAGTATTCTGCTGTCAGACAAAAGGGCCGGGTAAAAGAGGCGGTCCATAAAAAAGACAGATACAGGTACTGGAAAAACGGCAGATGCCGCGTGAAAAAGGCAACCGGGAAGAAGGCGAAGACCAGCTGAAACACGGCGAAACCCAGTGTTCCTGCTTCAAAAAGTGTTACCCCTTTGCGCGTCAGGCGGAAGTATCCGTATATGAGCGCCGCAACGCTGAACATCATGATTGCCGTAACCCGGTCCCGGACAAACGAAGGGCTGATCCAGGCGATCATCCAGGGAATGAACGCGATGCTCATTTGCATTCCGCCGCTTACGCCCCTGCGCTGTGGTGCCGTGTCATCGGGTGCTGCCTTGTCCAGGGTGTGTCCGGACACCGGAGGTGTCTGAGCAGAATCGCTGCTGCCGCTGGTACTGGAAAAAAGTTCGTTCATGCCCAGGAACAGCTGCATGTCGCCCTCTACCGTGTATTTTCCCTGCATGAAGCCGTCGACCCCTGACATGCTCCCTTCGGCCACTGCTTCCCATATCACCGCGGGGCAGCGAACGGTGAAATCTCCCTGGGGATGACGACCACGGTATGCGCTGCATTGTCCCTGGCGGATGTATAAATAGAACTGTTCGTCTATGAAGTCGAACTGCATGACCGCCTCCAGCCCGGGCCGTGCTTCAGGCCGGTAGGAGAGGGCCATTCCCGCCATGAGGGTTTCCATGCCTCCGGCAGACAGACGAAGCGCTTTACCGGAAGGCGGCGCCTTGTGTACCGGTGGCACTGTGTTTTCCCCTGGGAGCTGCTGTGATTCCCAGTACTGGTTTGCGCCGCTGTTGTACTGGAGTGTATTACCGATACGTGTTTCCTGGTAAGCGGATAGTGCTTGAAGGGTGTCCTCGGATATCCGCCCATTGACTGCGGTTTCCCGCCCAGCGGTACGGACGATGGAAAACAGTTCCTGAAAGGACCCCGGGGCGGTATCCAGGTACAGGGGTTCAGCTCCGCTTACGAGGATGCTGCCGGCGCTCCTTGCTTCAGCCTCGGGGAATATCATGTCAAAAGTGTGGACAAGAGCGTCGAATGCCGAAGGCTCTGGAAATCCTGCCGTCGCGATGAGGGCCCATGAGCGCTGTTTTGATGAGCGCTCCTTGTGAACGGTTCTTCCGTCCAGCGGGACAAGGGCGGGATGAAACAGGGGCAGCTGACGGTCGAAAAAGTCTTTTAACAGCCCCGGCAGGGTGAAGTAATACAGAGGCATTGCATAGACTGTCAGGTCGCTGTCGCGTATCTGTGCAAGAAGCTCGTGCATGTCATCCTTCAGGACACAGACTCCCGGAGTTTTTGTCCAGCAGGAATAACAGCCCGTACAGTGCTTTACGTTTTTTTCCCGTAACACGATGTCGGTTGTCTCGGCACCGCCGGCGGTGAGACCCTCGGTAAAAGCGGCCGCTATCCGGGATGATCCTGCTGTTCTGCCCCTCGGGCTTGCGTATATGATCAGTGCTTTCATGTGTTTTCCCCCATCGCCGCCATGATGGCCCGCAGGACCGCGTTCACCTTTTCCAGGTTCCCGGCGCCTATGCCCTGTTCAATGTCCCGGGTACTGTCGATCATGGCCTGTTTCGCCTTTTTTATGGCGGTGCTGCCTTCCTTTGTTAAGACCAGTGAATAGGACCGGCGGTCGTTATGAGCGGCCTTCCGCTCAATGAGACCCTTGCCTTCAAGCCTGTCCAGCACCCTGGTGATCTTCGCGGGCTGCATGACACTGTAGGCGGTAATGTCGGTAGGGCGGCAGTCTGGACTCTGCTCAATGATAAACAGGGCTTCAAACTCATCCATGTCCAGACCCTGGCCGCGGAAGGTGTTTTTAGCGCCTTTCTCCGAGAAGATTTTTCCCATGTGGATGATGCTCACCACAAAGGCCGCCGACGGGCTTAATGTATCGAGGGATTTCCAGACTTCGGCGTAGGTATTTGCAGAAAGTATATTCATGAAAAAAAATATATCATATGATAATAAAAATATCAAGATACGGATACTGAAACACGCAGGTACAGCTGCCGGACTGTACTTGAATGTCATGCCGTGATTGCAATGTGCAGCAGGGAGGCTGTTTCTGTCAGGTTTTGAATAGCGCCCTTACGGTGTGTCTGCCTTGCGGGCCAGCACATAGAGGTAGTCGCTCACACGGTTGAGGAACCGCTGGACGGCGTCCAGATGCCCAAGGCCGCCCCGCCGGATGAGGCCCACTACCTTCCGCTCGCACCGGCGGCAGACGGTCCGGGCTATGTCGATTTCGGCTCCCAGGCGGGTGAGGCCGGGATGGACGAAGGCCGAGGGCATGATCATATCCTCCATCATTGCTTTTTGTTCTTTTTCTACCGCCTCGATGTGGCTGCTGCCGATGTGGACGAGGGCCTTGTACTGGGCGGACAGCCTGGGAGCGGCAATTTCTCCCGAAGCGGTGATAAGATATCCCTGGAGGGTGTCGACGAAGGCGGCGTCGGTTTCAGAAAGCCGGGTCTTGATACATCCTAACCAGCTGGAGAGCTCGTCCAGGTCTCCCAGGGCGTCGAAGAGGGGATCGTCCTTTGGCCTTCGTTCGCCGTTGTACAGGCTGGATTCGCCGCTGTCGCCGCCCCGTGTGGTTATGGATTCGAAGTCGATCATGGGATTACCATACTGATTTACCCATGCCCCCGTCAATGAAATCCGCTGCCTGTCTTGCATAAACCGGGGAATTGTTTTTATCATAGGGCCGATATATCGAAATTGTAAAGAAACAAAGGAGGCATGCCTGTCTATGATTGATGTACGCCAGGTAACCAAGTACTACGGTTCCTTTCGTGCGGTGAACAATCTGTCTTTTTCAATAGAAAAAGGGGAGATTGTCGGTCTGTTGGGGCCCAACGGCGCCGGCAAGACCACGACCATGCGCATGATCACAGGGTATCTCGAACCGACAAGCGGCACCATTGAAATTGCCGGAGAAACCATTGCCCAGAATCCCAGGGGTGTCAAACGGAAAATCGGCTATCTGCCTGAATCCGCTCCTCTGTATAACGATATGCTGGTTCTGGATTATCTGACCTACGCGGCCAGAATACAGGGGGTCGAAGACCTGGATTATGTGCTTTCCACCGCAAAGACCTGCGGTTTGTACACTGTGATGCACAAAGGGGTAGGCGAGCTGTCCCGGGGATACCGCCAGCGGGTGGGACTGGCCTACGCCATGCTCCATGATCCCGAGATCCTCGTCCTCGACGAACCGACATCCGGGCTGGACCCCAACCAGATCATCGAGGTGCGCAACCTGATCAAGGAAGTGGGCCGGGAGAAAACGGTCATCATTTCAACCCATATTCTGCCGGAAGTGGAAATGCTCTGCGACCGGGTGATCATCGTTTCCGACGGGGTGATCGCCGCCGACGAAAAGACATCCCAGCTTCAGGTCAAATACGGCCACAGCGCCAGTTTGCGCGTGGCGGTGGGCAGTGCTTCCTTTGCCGAGCTGGAACAGCGCATGAAAGCCGTCGACGGAGTTGAATCGGTAGCTAAAGCGGACATCGACGAGGCGGGGCTGACCGCGGTCCTGGTCGGTTTCCGGGACGGGGCGGAAATTCGGCCCGGCGTGTCAAAGGCCGTGGCCGACGCGGGCTGGCCCCTGTATGAAATGGCCATGCAGAAAAACACCCTGGAAGATGTGTTCAGAGACCTTACCCTCGGAGGCGCCAAATGAAATTCACCATAGACATAAAGAAACGGCCTTCCTGGCTGGTCATTGCCCTGCGGGAGGTATCCAGTTTCTTTTTCTCTCCCGTAGCCTATATTGTCATGGCCCTGTTTCTGGCCATAACCGGGTTTTTGTTTTTCTCCACGTTTTTTCTGTACAATCAGGCAAGCATGCGGCCGTTTTTCAGCCTGCTGCCCATTCTTTTCGCCTTTTTCATTCCGGCCATGACCATGCGGCTGTTCGCCGATGAGAAGCGTACCGGCACTATGGAAGTCCTCCTGACCCTGCCGGTTACCGGCCGGGACGTGGTGATGGGCAAGTTCGCGGGCAGCGTGGTTTCCATTGCCGTCCTGCTTCTTCCCACCCTGGCTTATCCCCTCACTATTTCCCTGGTCGGCGAACTTGACCCCGGTGTTGTTGCAGGCGGATACATCGGTTCGCTGTTTTTAGGCAGCGCCTTTGCCGCGGTGGGGATTTTCGCGTCGGTCCAGACCGACAACCAGATCATCGCCTTTGTGACGGGGTTCGTCATTTGCGCGGCATTAGTGTTCATTAATTCCTTTCTGGTGCTGCTGCCTCCGGGCGTGGTGAAATTCTTTTCCTACATATCGGCAGGGGCCCATTTCGAGAACATCGCCCGGGGGGTACTTGATTCCCGGGACTTTATCTACTTTATTTCCTTAAGCGCCCTGTTCCTGCTCAGGACCATCATCATTGTCGACGACAGGAGGAACGCATGAAACCGGACAGTTTTATCACATGGCTGAAAAGTGCCAAAAGCGACTTTGTGCTGTATGCTGTCATTATCGTGCTGGTGAATCTCATCGGCATACAGTCCTATCTGCGGCTGGACCTCACCTCCCGCAAGTCCTACTCCCTTTCCCAGATCAGCCGTCAGGCGGTGAACTCACTG
>JAFGQL010000142.1 GCA_016935695.1 Spirochaetales bacterium | reverse complement strand
TTCAAATGATCGCTCATATTCCCCCGCTGCGGTTATCATCAGGGCCGTGTCTGCGGACACATCGTATTTGCCCAGCCCTCCGTTCCACGCGGCGATAAGCTCTCCCAGGGAAGGGGGGGTGAAGGGTTCTTCATTGAAACGGTAGTAGGGGTCGCTCCACATGCCGGGATAGGGCGAGCTTGCAATGAAGCCCCCTGAATAACACGCATCGATCAGTACAACGACCTTCCCCCGGGGAATGTCGGAAAGTAAACGGCCGAGGGTGTCGTCGGAGAGATAAGCTGCCTTTGGATCCGTATCTACCATATATGAAGGATAATATAATAAAAACCAGTCATCATTAGGCTCATCATTGATATAGTCATCCGCTGGGCTAATGCTGTTACCGTGGCCGGAAAAATAAAACACTACTGTGTCCCTTTTTTCTATCTGGCCGGCAACGTAGGCAATGTCTGCTTCAAGCTGCTCAAGGGTGGCCGGTAGCGCCGTATATCCGCTGTAGTATTCTCCGCCGTCGTCTATGCGCAGATGTGCTTCGTAACCGGCGTCATTAAACATGGTGTACACGGCCCTGGCGTCGTCGTCGGTATATGTTAATGATTTTATTGGAAATGGGTAGGCTGCAACACCGTAGCTGAACACGTAGCCGGAAGCCTCAAATGAAGGGGGGGCACAGGAGAGGGCGATGAACGAGGCAATGATCACAAGGAAAACGGCTTTCATGGTTTCTGTCCTTTGGACCTGAACAGCGAGGGCAGGGCATTGAGGTACAGGCGGATGCCCAGTCCCGTGCTGAGGCTTAGGTCCAGGTCCTGGCGGAACTGAAGGGTGACGGGGAGAGTGAGGTAGACCGCGTGAAGGCCGGAAAACCCGATGCCCCCGGTAAGGGTAATGGAGGGAAAGAAAAACTGCTGGACCGAGGCTTCGTATTCGGCGATATGACCGGCTGCTCCCAGGAGGGCCGTCCAGCTAAGGTGTTTGATTGAGCCCCGGTATCCCGCTTCGATGCCTGCCTCGACATAGGTGAAGCCGCGGTTTATTACAAATTCGTCATTAATGCCCTTGTTGTAAAACCCAAAGCCGCCGTAAATGCCGGCGGTGAATCCGGAGGAGTGGAGGTAGGTGGCACCTTGCCGTACAACGGCGCCCTTCTGGACGGCGGCAGAGAAACCGCTGGCTTGGGCAATGAGAAGGTCGGCCGACACACTGTTATGAAGGTATATTGAATGGGCGGGAGGTTCTTCCGCCATAGCTTGAACCGTGAATAAAATGACAAAGAATACGTAATATGCTAATATATGGCGTCTCATAGACAGAATATGAATGCCAACGAAGGAAAAATCAATACCTGATGAGTAGATTAGCGGCCGTATTTATTGTCAGCATAGTTCTGTCACTTATCTCTGTGGCCGGGTGCAGCCGGTCCTCCGAAGCGCGGAGCATCAAGCTTCCGCCGACTCCCGCCTTTTCCAACCGCCAGAAATGGGGGGTCATTATCACACCCCATTTGCGTCTCCGGCAGCAGCCCATGGTGGATTCCCGCCTTGTTACTACTTTCTGGAACCCGGGAAACATCATTCTGGAAATACTGTCCCAGACCAGCGTAAAAGAAACCATTGACGATCAGTCCGGGTACTGGTACCAGATTTCCTATGATGGTCTGACCGGCTGGGTCTTCGGCGGCCATGTGGAAATTGTCGACTCCCGAGAGGAGGCCCTCAAACGGACCCGGCAGCTGCAATAATCCGCTATGTCCTCCCGCCCCTGGTGGGAGCCGTCATCGGGTATGTAACAAACAAGATAGCCATTCTTATGCTTTTCCGCCCCCTCGAGAAAAAGCGTCTGTTCGGAATGCCCCTTCCTCTTACGCCGGGAATTATTCCCCGTCAGCGGGGAGACCTTGCAAGAAGTATCGGACGTATGGTTTCCCGGGAACTCATTACAGAAGAAGCCCTGCAGACTCATGTGTTGTCTCCCCAGTTCAACGCGTCCATCCAGAGAACATTTCTCAAGTTCATGAATTCCGTCCTTGACGCAAAGCTGTCAGGGCTTTTCCGTTCACCTCAGGATTTACCTTCCCGGGAGAAAAGCCCTCTTTTTGACATGATACGGGACGTATTGAACCAGAAGTCCTTTACCCGTGACCTTGCCCGTTTTCTCCACATCCTCATACAGTCTGTTGATGTCCAGATCCCCCTTTACCGGATAAGCGGGTTCATAGAAGGGGTTCTGAAAGAGCCGGACAAGACCGCCGAAATGCTGAAGACCCTCCTTTCCAAGGCCGCGGACAGAGGGCTCCCGGCAAGTTCGGTCATTTCCGACGAAGTGCTTGACTCCCTGGAAAAACTCATAGACAGAGAACTGCCGTTTGTCGGCGGGAAAGTCGTTGAATTCCTGAATAAACCAGAAATGAAACAAGAAATGGAAAAACGGGGCGTTCTGTTCCTTCGTACGGTGTTTGACAAGTTCAGCGGTATTCAACGCTTTTTTATCACTGCCGGACAGTACGATATCACCCTGGAAGAAAACATGGACGAGATTATCACCGACCTGATTTCCCATATCCAGTCGGTGTTTGCCGATACACGCCGCACTGCCGAAATGGCCCGGACGATACGGACTGCCATACAGGAAAAGCGTGACAGCAGTCTCGACAAGCTGCTAACCGCTTCGCGCATCGAAACCTTGTCCCGGTGGCTGGTCACATGGCTGGGGACAATACCGTTTACCGAGCTTCAGACGGCACTTAAAGTGCGGGACACCCGGATCCGTTCACAGACCCTGACACGGTACATCGAGGCTGCTCATATAGAAGCATTTTTGGTCCGGATCATACAGCTGCTGAACACAGAGGAGACTGGCTCGGGTGAAGTAGAGGTGGTCTTTGCCTCAGGTTCGTTCCGGCACGCGATTCACGACATGAAGGTTAAGGATATTCTTCCTGTGCCAGGCCGTTCCCTTGAGCTTATTGCCGCCTATGCTTCTGCCCAGATAAGCACTCTCGTAACGGCTAAATCAAAAGAGATTATAGAGGCCCTGGATATTTATTCCCTGGTTGTTACCAAAATAGATTCCCTTGATATTGCCTCGGTAGAGCGATTATTATTACAGGTGATTGAAAAGCATTTGAAATGGATTAATCTGTTCGGAGCGGTTCTGGGGGCTCTTATCGGAGGGATCCAGATTCTTCTTAGCATGGCGGGGTTGTGAGTCGCAGATGAAACGGAAAAACATAATTCTTCATGAGGGAGAAAAATCCCTCGCGTCCCATATCAGCTCAATCCTGACAGAGGAAGGATACCCGGTATTCTGCCGTGAAAATTTCTGCGAGGACGAAGACGCTGCGGATCCCCACATTGTCATAATCGACATAGACCACTCAGATATTCCCTACAGGGATCTCGCGCGGATGTACAGGAACATCCATTATCAGACCCCTCTGCAGATTGTGTACATCGGCGGTTCCAAGGATACGCTTCTCGTGGCTCTGGAGAAAGACGGAGGTGATGATTTCATTCATTTACCGGCAGAAGACCTTGATTTCACTGCCCGGATCAAAGCTGCGGATATCAGGCTTGCCAATCAGTACCACCTGATACAGGAACGGGAATTTTTCAGAAATGCAGTAAAACAGGAAGAAGAACTGTCGGCGCGTATACTCGACCAGCATGTCAGCCTGAAGGAAGCATTCAAGAATATAGAGAAGTTCAACCAGGAACTCGCCACATCTAACCGGCGCCTTGAAGAAATTGCCAAACACGATATGCTGTCGGGCCTTTTAAACCGCATGAGCCTTTTTCACGCAATTGATGTGGAGATCGACCGGGCGATGAGGACCCCGTCACCCCTGTGCGGAATCATGATCGACATAGATTTCTTTAAGGATATTAATGACAATTTCGGACACCCGGTAGGCGATAAGGTCATCAAGCAGATCGGATTACGCCTGCGGCAGTTATTGAGGACCTATGACCACGCCGGCCGCTACGGCGGCGAAGAGTTTTTCATTTTGCTGCCCAATACCACTCTGGACCAGGCGCATATCATCGGCGAGCGTTTCAGGAGCGATCTGGAGCTGAAGCCTATAATTATTGACGAAGGCACCATGCATGTAACCGCGTCCCTTGGGGTGAGTTCATACCGGGAAGGGGAAAGCCGCGAAGGCTGGATATACCGGACTGATAAAGCCATGTACCAGGCAAAACAACTGGGTCGGAACCGGGTGGTAAGCGGCTGATCGTCCTTTTCTCAGGTCGAGGGAAGGGTTATGGTAAAGAGAGAGCCGCTTCCTTCGGTGCTTGATACATCAATTACACCGTTGTGGGACAGCACGATATGTTTGACAATGGAAAGCCCCAATCCGGTGCCCCCCATTTCCCTGCTCCGTGCCTTGTCCACCCGGTAAAAACGTTCGAATATGCGGGGCAGGTCCTTCTCCGGGATACCCCGCCCCTGGTCCTTTACTGAAAGCTGTAATTGCCCGTTGTACCGGCAGGCCTGTACATTAATGCGGGTCTGTTCCTGGCTGTACTTGACCGCGTTGTCGATCAGGTTCACCATGGCCTGCTCGATTAATACCGGGTTCAGCCGCCAGATGAGACCTTCATCACACACATACTGTATGTCGATATTTTTTTTCCTGCTTTTTTCCATGCATACCTGTACCGCGCTTGCAATAATGGGCTGGATCTGCACGGTTTCCACATTAACGCCGGTTCCATTGTGTTTTTCCAGCCGTGACAGGGATAAAAGATCGTCGATAATGGCGTTCAGTTGTTCCGATTGCTTTTGTATGATGGATAAAAAGTGCCTGGCGGTGTCCTCGTTTTCCACGTTGCCCTCAAGGAGGGTTTCCACAAAGCCCTTGATGGAGGTAATCGGTGTTTTCAGTTCATGACTTACGTTTGCCACAAAATCCTTGCGTATGGTGTCGGTTTCCCTGATCCGGGTTATGTCATGGAGAACGATGACTATTTTCTTTGATACACTGTCCTGACCGCTATCCTGTACCGGGTGTCTCAGAAGTGTACCGTGGGCCTGGAAATATCTGGTGACGGCAGTGCGGAGGGTTGGAGGGTCTTCTATCGCTTTAACCGTGGCCCTGTCAATGCAGATATCCCTCTCAAGGGGGCCTTTGGAGCGCAGGGTATCGATGGCAAAATCACGCAATGCGGTATTCCGGTAAATATCTATCAGGGTTTTTCCGTGGTACTCGGGGACGACACGGTCAGCTATCTCGATTGCAGCCTGGTTCAGTTCCTCTATAACCAGATCGTCATTCAGCACAATCACTGCTTCGACCATGCTGGATAAAATGGCCGAAAGTTCGTTCTTCTGAGCGCGGACCTGGGCTATACGGGTCTGGATGATATTCGCCATGAGGCGCATGGTTTTTCCCAGGGAAGCAATTTCGACGGGTCCGCTTATATCTGCGTAATAATCAAATTCCTCCCGGGAATATGCAGAAGCGGTGTCGGTCAAAAGGCGCAACGAGGTGGTGATACGCCGGGCTATCCAGATACTGATAGTCACTGATATGGCAAGTATGAGGATGGAGGCAATAATCATGTCGCGGATAAAAGAGGCGATGGTTTCTTTGAGTATTTCCACGGCGATGGAGGTGCGGAGAACCAGGGTTGTTCCGTTTGGGGTCTGGAACGGGACAGCGTAATACAGCAGGGTGTTTTTGAGGGTGTTGGAATAGCGGGATTCCCACCCCGGTTCGCCCATGAAAGCCCGGTGAATTTCCGGGCGTGTCCTGTGGTTTTCCAGCCCATGGATGTCAGCCGCGGAATCACCAATGACGGTCCCGTCAGGCTGTATGACCGTAATGCGGATCTGCAGCCCGGTACCCGCGGTTTTGCATTTGGGATCAATGACGTCCGCGGCCGGCTCAAGAGCGGCGATTTCATTTACCATGGCCGTCGCGAATTCTTTCAGGTTATTGCGAGCCTGAGTGTAGTAAAGGGATGAGAGGGAATTAATCCCGATGGCGATGACGAGGATTACCGAGATGCCTATCAAAAGGATATAAAAAACCAGGTTTTGAAAAACGGTCTTGCCGATACGCACCTAGCTCACCTCTTGCATCCGGTAGCCGATTCCCCGTACTGTTTCTATATATCCGCCGCCTTCGCCGAGTTTTTTCCGTAAACCCAGTATCTGGACATCTACCGACCGCTCAGTCACAGGATAATCGGTCCCTTTTACCGAGCTTATTATCTGATTCCGGGAAAAAACCCAGCCCGGGTTTCTAGCGAGGAACTCCAGAATGGAAAATTCCGTGGCGCTCAGCTCTATCAGCTCGCCTTTAAATGTCACCTGGTGCCGGGGTATATCAATCTCGATGTCGTGAATTTTGAGGGTTCTGGCGCCGGGAGCGTCGGTTACCTTCGCGTTACGCCGTAAAACAGCTCTGATACGCGCAAGAAGTACCTTGGGGCTGAAGGGCTTGGTGATATAGTCATCGGCGCCCATCTCCAGGCCCAGAATGATATCCGAATCCTCGCTTTTGGCAGTAACCATCAGGATGGGTATTGATTTTGTTTTGGCGTCCTGTTTGAGGCGGCGGCAGATTTCTATGCCGTCAAGGCCGGGCAGCATGAGATCAAGGATGATCAGATCCGGCAGGTTTTTTTGAATTTCCGACAGGGCGCTTTCCCCGGAAACTACCTTTGTTGTCCGGTACCCTTCCTTCTCAAGATTATAGGTTATGAGCTCGAGAATGTTTTTTTCATCATCAACTACCAAAATATGTTCATTTGACATACGGCCCAGTCCTTAATCGTGTCGATTATCAGAGTTTGGTTACTTACACTTGTGTATCACCCTTGAATATGAGTATACGGTTAAGAGCATATTAGGTTTCTGTGAATTGCGCCAGTGTAGATGAAGGGGATACGCACCGTTGTGGATACTGATTAGAGATTTACCGAGAGGAAAGTTTATGGTAGGTTATGAATCATTATGGCAGTTGTAATCGCGTTCACCGGCGGAGGAACCCTTGGTCATGTATTCCCCGCCCTTGCAGTGTATAACTATCTGAAGAAACATGCCGGTATTGAGGATTTTTTCTGGATCGGTTCGGGCAACAATCTTGAGGCGGATTCAATTAAAAATGCCGGAATTCCATATTATGCAGTGCCTTCGGGTAAGCTCAGACGGTATTTTTCACTTCTGAATGTTATTGATATTTTCCGTATCGGTGCTGGTTTTATTGCCTCCCTGTTATTGCTCATGCGCCGCCGTCCCGATGTACTGTTTTCAAAAGGCGGATTTGTAAGTGTTCCCCCGGTTTGGGCGGCGGCCCTGCTGGGTATACCGGTTGTCTCGCATGAGTCGGACCTTGTCCCCGGTCTGGCGACCCGGTTGAATACCAGATTTTCTAAAATTCTGTGCCTGGCCTATGAACATACAGCCCGTCAACTGGGTTCTGCAGCGGCCTTGAAGGTGGCGGTAACAGGGAATCCGGTGAGGGAAGGGGCTTTCAGCGCTGACAAGGGCCGGGGAATTGCATCCCTGGGGCTTTCTCAGGCTGAAGCTGCAAAACCCATTATCATGGTCATAGGCGGCAGCCAGGGGGCACAGACCGTGAATGAGCTGATACGCCGCCATGTACGCAATCTTACCAGGGAGTATACTGTCGTCCATCAGACCGGGGATGCCCACGCGGCCGGGTTTGAGCGGATGGAATCCTATGTACCGAAAGGTTTTTTTAAGGAAGAGCACCTCGACCTTATCGCTGCCGCCAGCCTTGTTATCTGCCGCGCCGGGGCTGGAACCTTATGGGAATGCGCCTGTATCGGTACCCCGATGCTCCTTATTCCTCTTTCTACAGGTTCCAGCAGGGGCGACCAGATACAGAACGCGCGGTATTTCCAGGAGCGCGGGGCAGCCACGGTTCTGACCGAAGACCAGGGAGAACTGCTGTTTGAACGCACGGCTGAACTCATGTCCAGCCAAGAGACCCGCGCAGCAATGGTTCAGAATTTAAAAACCATCGCGAAAGGCAACGCGGCAGCCGAGATCAGCCGCATTATTTTGAGTCTGGGAAAGGAAGGGAGTGCATGAACCCGCTTGATATCATTTTTGGTATTATCATCCTGGGTATGGCGGTCCGCTGTGCCCTGAAAGGCTTTATTGCAGAGTTCATGACTGCCGCATCCGTCCTGGGCGGCATAATAAGCGGATTCCTCCTGTTCCGGGTTGTGGCGTCTTTTATGGAACACTATGTCGGCCCCTTTTATCTGAGCCATGTAGTCGCCTTTTTAGTGGTATTCCTGATTGTCTATCTGGTCATTAAACTTTTCGAGAACGCTTTATACCGGCTGGTAGATAAAATAAATCTGGAAAATCTGGATCGGGCTTTGGGTCTGTTTCTGGGACTCATTGAAGGGGTCATCCTCGTGCTTCTTCTCATCTTCATTCTTGAAGTACAGCCGGTAGCAGACCTTACCCCGCTATTACAAGACAGTTTCCTCGGATCCATTGGTTTGCGTATCCTTCCCCTGTTTCAGGAGCATTTGTACCGGGGAGATATCAGTGTTTGATAATATTATCGGCCAGGATCAGGTAATTCAGAGGATCGTCGGCGACATACACACAGGGACCCTGCCTCAGTCTGTACTTTTCTATGGTGAACCGTATTCAGGGAAGTCATCTGCGGCTTTGGAGTGTGCCAGAGTTCTTGGCTGCGAGTACACGCCCCGGGGTGAATGGGGCTGCCTGTGTCCGTCCTGTGTCCGCCACAGAGTGCTCCTCGATGCGGATACCCTCCTGCTGGGGCCCCGGTATTTCCTGCAGGAAATACGCGCCGCGGCTGAAGTGTTCCGGAGGATGGATGAAACCTTCTCCAGGTATATGCTCATCAGGAGTGTGCGGAAGCTGCTCCGCAGATTCGATCCGGTGGTATGGGAAGGTGAAGAACACAAGCTCAAGAAAGTACAGGGTTCAATCGAGACCGCAGGGGACCTTTTGTCGGAGCTGGAACCGGGAGAGGCAAAGATCAGTGACCAAAAACGGGAAAAGATTATCAAGGACCTGACCGAATCTTGTTCAAAAATAACCAGCGGAGTCAATGTGTCCCACATCCCCGTCCATCAGGTCCGCAGCGTCACCTTCTGGGCCCACACATCCGGTGTCGGAAGAAAAAAAATCATCATCATGGAAGGGGCCGACACAATGCTGGAAGGTGCCCGTAATGCCCTTTTGAAAATTCTGGAAGAGCCTCCGGAAAACGTATATTTCATTTTACTGGCATCCAACAGGGGGTCCATTATTCAGACAGTGTTATCGAGGGTCCGTCCGTACGGGTTCGCTGTCCGGAGTGAAGAGTCCCAGGCTCAGGTACTGGAACGTATCTTCCGTGAACCGGCACAGGCTTTTTCTTCCCTCAAGGAGTATTTTTATGCTTTTGATGTTTCCCTTGACGCCCTTGGGAAGGAGATAGATGATTTCCTCTCCCATGCCAGAGATCCCCGCAGCCTTGGCTTTCAGGCGGAATCCTATGAATTGTTAAAAAACAAGGAGGCCTTTGCTCCCTTCATCGAAGGCCTTACTCAGCGGTTTTCCCGTCTTCTAAAGAGTTCCATGGACACCCGCATGCTCACACAGCTGGAGAAATGGACCGATGAACTGAACCGATTAAAAACATCGGTAGAAAGTTATAACCAGAATCATTATCTTCTTGTAGAAAAGCTTTTTTATGTAATCAGGAATTCGTGATGCGTAAATTTCTCCAGCGTGCCATTTCAATGATCTCGAAACTAGATGAAGAAAGTATCAAGGCGCTGATTCTTGATCTTGCTACAGAGAACGAATTGCTCGAAAAGGTACTGTACTCACTCACCGACGGTGTCGTCGTGCTTAACCGTGAGCATGAAATTATTTTCTTAAACAAAGCGGCTGAACGGATGATTCCATTTTCCGAGGACGAACTGCTTGAGCAGCATCTGTGGGATGTTACCAGGGACATTGAGCTCAATACCTTTTTTTATAAAAGCCTTAACGATGCGGATATAGTAAAGGACAAGGAGTTTTACATAGAGGC
Organism: Spirochaetales bacterium; assembly: GCA_016935695.1. Taxonomy (GTDB): domain Bacteria; phylum Spirochaetota; class Spirochaetia; order JC444; family Marispirochaetaceae; genus JAFGQL01. The sequence goes on along the minus strand of JAFGQL010000142.1, from coordinate 39,748 downwards.
CGGGGGAGGGGTGCGGACCCTTTCGTTTACCTTTATGCCCCTGGTGAAAAGCGGTGCAATCGAGGGGAACATCCTTCATGTAGATGACATTACCGAAAAGAAAAGCAAGGAAGCCAGGCTCAGGAGGGCTGAGAACCTCGCATCCCTGACAACCCTGACCGCAGGTGTGGCGCATGAAATTAAGAACCCTCTCGGATCCATCGGTATTCACATACAGCTTATACAAAAGGCGCTAAAAAACCGACAGAATCCGGATATCGACAATGTGGAAAAATTCCTTGAAGTGGTGAACGAAGAGGTGGAGAGACTGAACGGCATCATCGTGGATTTTCTGTTTGCCGTAAGGCCGATGGATCTTGACCCGGCTCTGACCGACCTGAACAGGATTGTCAATGAACTGGTTGAATTCACCATGTATGAAGCGAAGGATGCCGGAGTCGATATCAAAGAGGAATTCGCGGAAGATCTTCCGTGGATCTCCATGGATGAGAAGTATTTCAAACAGGCCATGCTGAATATCATCAAAAACGCGATAGCGGCCATGCCGGACGGCGGCACGCTGTGTATTCAGACCAGGCGCCGGGGGGACTGTATAGAATTGACAGTTTCAGACACAGGTATAGGCATCCCCGAAGAGAATCTCACGAAAATATTCGAACCATATTTTACCACAAAGGAATTTGGTTCCGGTCTTGGTCTTACCCTTGTGTACAAGATCATCAAGGAACACCGGTGGGACATTCAGTTAAAAAGCCGGGAAGGCGAAGGCACCTCCTTCATTATCTGTATGCCCATACCTCAGAAAGACAAAAAGCTGATAGAATGGGGCGAAAATGAAATTTAATGTACTGATTGTCGATGACGAAAAAAACATACGTGAAGGTCTTTCCAAGGCGCTGGAACTGGACGGGTACGCGACCTTTATTGCGGAACACGGAAAAGAGGCGCTGGATATCATCCATTCCGAGGAAATTGATCTGGTGATTACCGACCTCCGTATGCCTGTTATGTCGGGAGAGGAACTTCTAAAACAGGTGACCGGCGCCTATCCGACGGTACCGGTCATTATCCTGACGGGTCACGGAACCATCGAGAACGCGGTAAACGCCATGCGCGACGGCGCCTTTGATTTCCTTACCAAACCCCTGAATCTGGACCGGCTGTCCCTTCTTGCAAAACGCGCTCTTGCCAACCGGGAACTGGTCCTCCAGCACCGGGCCCTCCAGGAAGAAGTGGAGCTCCTCGGGGCAAAGAACCGCTTCTCAAAAATCATCGGCAAGAGCAGTCAGATGAAGAAGGTCATGGAGCTTGTCGAGCAGGTTGCTCAGACCAAGGCGACGGTGCTTATTACCGGAGAGAGCGGGGTCGGAAAGGAACTGGTTGCGGATGCAATTCATCAGCTTTCCGGGCGAATGCATAATTCTTTTATCAAGGTTCATTGCGCGGCACTCACGGAAAGTCTGTTGGAGAGCGAGCTTTTCGGTCACGAAAAAGGGGCCTTCACCGGTGCCCTGTCACGAAAAAGAGGGCGGTTTGAACTGGCCCACAAGGGCAGTATTTTTCTGGATGAAATTGGAGAGATCAATCAGTCCATACAGATAAAAATACTCCGGGTGCTCCAGGAAAAAACCTTTGAGCGGGTGGGAGGAGAGGAAACCGTAGAGGTGGATGTACGTATCATCGCTGCAACGAACAGAGACCTGAAAAAGGAAATAGAAGACGGTAATTTCCGGGAAGACCTTTTCTACCGTCTGAATGTGGTAAATATACATGTTCCGCCGCTGCGTGAACGTAAAGAGGACATTCCGCTCCTGGCCTCGTCGTTTCTGAAAGAATTCGCTGAGGAAAACGGCAAGCCGGTGGAAGGTATCGACCAGAAGGCCAATATCGCCCTGTACGGGTACGGATGGCCGGGCAATATACGGGAACTGCGTAATTGCATGGAAAGCGCCGTCGTCATGTGCAAAACAAATATAGTTCATCTTGAGGACCTGCCTCCGTCTGTTGCTCTTTCATCTGAGGAGGACACCATACGTCTTAACGCAGGTATCAGTCTCGCCGAGGCTGAGCGGATCATCATTGAGAGTACGTTAAGTTACTGTAACGGGAACAAGTCCAAAACTGCGGAAGTGCTGGGGATAGGCAGGAAAACCCTTCACCGGAAACTCGACGAATACGAACTGGGGACAACAGGGTGACCGATGGGCTACTCTTTTTTTAACGTTTCAAAATGACCTTCGATACGCTGAAAGGCTTCGTTTATGAGCGCCGCTTTCCTTGTCGCGGCGTGCTGGCCTTCGGGGTTTGAGGCGTAGCGGTCAGGATGGTATTTAAGAATTTTCATTTTGTAGGCTTTTTTGACTTCCGTCAGGCCGGCGCCAAAGGCCACTTCCAGTGTTTCGTAATCGCAGCGCAGATATTCGGGTACCGCCGGTTTTTTTTGCCCTCCGGATGTCGGGCCGAACCCGGATTCTCCGGAGGATGATGAACCGGAAGCGGATGGCCCGGACTCTTTAAAACGGTCTGACTGTAAAAAGTCCTCAAGTTCATCCCATGCTGATGTAAAATCGGTATCGCTGAAAGAAGAGTCGTCGTCCAGGCTGTCTTCATCGGTAAAAAAGGAACGCATGAGTCTTCCGAATCGGTCAAATATGGGATCCATCACCACTCCTTGTATGTTTTATCCCTGTCTGTCGGTATCAAAAAAGTATTCGCCGGTAAACACGTATTCAGCGCATCCGCAGACATTCACCACAGAACTGCGCTCATCCCACTGAATGAAGTATTTGCTTCCGCGGACGACCGCCATGCAGCTGCGTTCTGAAAATCCCTGGATCATTGAAGCGACGGCGGCTATTGCCGCTGATGTGACAGGCTGGGCTGCGGTTGTTCTGTCGAACCCGCGGACCTGGATTTCGTCGATCTTGTAAGGAAAGACTCCTATGGGATGCCACATGTCAGGATCGCGTACATCCAGGGTCGCGGCCAGTTTCCGGGCGTGGCTTTTCATGCCGGGAAGGGGGGCGTCGGAGAAAAAAGCTGCACCGTTTAAACCGAGGTCAATCAGGGTCAGTGGTACCTTTCCTTCCGATTCACCGTAATGCACTACATCATAGTCTTCAAAGCTGCTGGAAGCGGTCCCTGATATTTCCGTGCCGGCGACATCCAGGGGAACACCCAGGGACACTACAAAGTTGGAGCTGTCTATGGTACGTATGGTTTTTTCACCTGCGGATGTCTCGACAGCGAACCCTTCCCTGCCCATGATGCCGGCGTCAAAAAGGTAACGCGAAGCCGCCATAAGAGGTTCGGCGCATAAGATGGATTCGCTGCCGTCGGGCAGAAAATATCTGACAGAGACCGGCCGGGCGGCACCAGGAAGAAGGAATACCGCCCCTTGAGCGCCGATTCCGGACCGGCGGGTGCACATGCGCGCGGACAGCAGGGAGAGAAGCTTGTCTGCGGGGGCGACCTCATCAATCATGTTTACCAGGATGAGATCGCTCATGCCAGAGACTAATTTGTAGAACTCAAACTCCATGTGCTCCCCGTTTTCAACCTGTAAGATCCCTAAGCAGCCGGTTTATGAAAAAAATTCCCCATGGAGCCTCAGGATCGATTCTTCTATCATATCCTGCGGAACGACTAAACTCAAGTTGATATCAGAGGACCCCAGAGAGATCATCCGCACCGGAATGTCCTGAATGGAGGAAAACACTCTGGCAGTAAACGCTGAATCCCGCCAGAGATTCAAACCGACCAGACAAATTATGGCCTTGTCGGTTTCCACCTTCACGTCGCCCAAGGCTTCCAGATCCTTCACAATCATATCTATGGAATCGGTGTTTTCGATGGTCATTGATACGGTAACTTCACTGGTGGCTACAAGGTCCACGGAGGTCTCATGATGTTCAAAGACCCGGAAAATGGCGCTCAAAAAACCGTAGGCGTTCAGCATCTTCGATGATGTAACATTAATCAGGGTGATGTTTTTCTTTCCGGCGATTGCCCGTATACCTTCCCCCGGGGCTTCTTCGGTTATGGTTGTACAGATACCGGCCGCGTCGGCTGTGTTGCGGACAGAGACGGGAATTTTTTCCAGGACTGCAGGCCGTATTGTGGACGGGTGAACCACTTTCGCGCCGAAATACGCAAGCTCGGCGGCTTCATCATAGGTAATCCGGGGGACAGTAATGGCGTTCTTCACAATCCGCGGGTCCGTGGTCATGATACCGTTTACATCGGTCCAAATTTGAACTTCCTCGGCATCCAGCGCCGCGCCGTAGATTGTCGCAGTAAAGTCCGAACCCCCGCGGCCGAGGGTGGTGGTGGCTCCTTCTTCCGTGCTGCCGATAAATCCCTGGGCTATATACAGCCGGCCGGGTTTGACCTCTACCGCTTCGCGGATGCGTTTGTTGGTAAGTTCAAAAATGGGATACGCCTCGGTGAAATTGCCATCGGTAATCACCATTTGCCGCGAATCCAGAAATATCGCGTCCATACCCCGTTCCAGCGCCCGGTAGTACAGAAGGGTGGTTGAAAAAAGCTCACCGAAAGCCATGAGCGCGTCACGGCTGCGGTCGGAGCATTCTCTAAGTAGGGTAAGACCTTTTACAAGAGAGGAAAGACGGGTAAAACGGGTAATAAGTGATTTTTCACATTCTTCAAGGTTTTCACCTGTCAGGAAGTCCCGGGCAGTGGAAATATGCCGTTCCTGCATGGCCTCTACCAAAGACATGGCGGTTTCCTCATCCCCCGCTTCCGCGGCGTTGGTAATGGCAATGAGTGAATCGGTAATTTTTGACATGGCCGATGACACCAGGACTACAGTACCCGACAACCTGACCTGGGCAATATCGAGGGCTTTGTCCATAAAATGGGCATTCTGTACCGATGTGCCGCCGAATTTCATTACGATCATACAATACTCCTTACACCTTGGTTTTTCGCTCAAACGTACATGAAGGACAACCTGCAACATGGAAAACCACATTATTTGTTCCGCGGGATTAAAGGCGTTGTGTTCTGCCGACCGCGGGACTGTTCATATTTTCACGGGTTGCGTGAATACATGGCCAGTGTGTCCCCCCGCTCGGATTAATAGACAGGTTATATGGGGATTGGTGTTGATCAATAGCGCTCCACTCCGGCAGGTCCGAAGTGACAGCCTGACAGCTCTTAACCGTTCAAGCCAGGATTACGGGGTGACCTTCCCTTATTTCCTTCGGCGATTGCCGCCTTTCCCTTGGGACACATAAAGGGTTGTCAGCCCGTGAAGTCCGCAAGTTACTTATCAGCATTCGCGCCTCTATCAATCCGTGCGAAATACGACAATGGTTATCATGAATTATCAGGGACTGTCAACCGACTTCAGGAAAACCATGAATGTTTTTGCGCGTAATTTTCAATATCTGTCTTTAGTTGAAATTTGTTGAGATTTTTGTTAAAAAAACAACAGGGTGGCAAGCATGCAGATAATTGATGGGAAACAGGTAGCACAACGTTTTAGAGGCGAGCTGAAAAAACGGATCGATATCCTTGCTGGTAAGGGAATTGTCCCCGGTTTATCGGTTATTTTAGTCGGCAATGATCCTGCCAGCGCCTCATACGTAAAGGGCAAGGAAAAGGCCTGCCTTGAACTGGGAATGCACTCCGACAACCTTCACCTTCCCCAAGATCTGAGCCAGGAAAAGCTCATTTCCATCATAGAAGAAAAAAATGCAGATCCGCGCATTCACGGTATACTCGTGCAGCTGCCGCTTCCCTCACATATAAACGAAGAAGCGGTGATTATGGCAATCGACTACCGTAAGGACGTGGACGGCTTTCATCCTGTCAACATCGGCAGGATGGTAATCGGCAAAGAAACCTTCCTTCCCTGTACTCCCCACGGTATCCTCGTTCTGCTGAAAAGCGCGGGTATTCCTGTAGCTGGATCACATGTTGTAGTTGTAGGACGCAGCAATATCGTCGGTAAACCTGTGGCGAATATGCTGGTTCAGAAGAACGGGCTGGGTAATGCAACTGTTACGGTGTGCCATACCGGGACAAAAGACCTTGCGCATCATACCCGCCAGGCAGATATTATTATTGCCGCGGCAGGAAAAGCCGGAATGATTACTGCGGACATGGTCGCCGAAGGAGCGGTTGTCATTGATGTGGGTGTCAACCGTGTAGACGACCCGACGAAAAAGCGGGGGTACCGTCTGGTAGGCGACGTCGATTTTGACCAGGTAGCCCCAAAAACATCTTTCATTACCCCGGTTCCGGGCGGAGTGGGGCCGATGACCATTACCATGCTGATGTCCAATACCGTAGAGAGCGCGGAACGCAGCATCAAGGAATAAAGGAGAATACCCATGGAGTTGAACAGGGTCACCCGCACAGATAATCTGGTTCATGTCCGAACAGCCCTTTTGAGCGTCGCCGACAAGACAGGCCTCGTTGACTTTGCCAGGAATCTGATAATGGTTAACCCCGACATTATCCTGTACTCAACCGGCGGTACGTACACGGCCCTCAAAGAAGCGCTTGGTTCCTCGGCCGCCAATCTCCGCCGGATCTCCTCATATACCGGCCAGCCCGAAATGCAGGGCGGTCTGGTAAAAACCCTGGATTTCAAGATTTACCTTGGACTGTTATCTGAAACCTACAACGATGCACACCAGGCGGATCTGCGCCGCCTTGATGCCACAGTGATAGACCTGGTGGTGGTGAACTTGTACCCCTTTAAAAAGACTGTTGAAACCGAGGGTATCACGGTCGAAGATGCCCGGACGAATATAGACATCGGCGGCCCTTGTATGCTCCGAGCCAGTGCGAAGAACTTTTTGCGGGTTGCTTCGGTCTGTGACCCGGCCTCTTATCCTTCAATCATCAAAGCCCTGAAAGAAAATAACGGTGCGTTGAGTATAGAAGACCGCTTTAAGCTGGCAAAAATGAGTTTTGCCCATACAGCCAGCTACGATAGCTGGATCAGTGAATATCTTTCCAAAAAAGACAATGACGATCTTTCAGTATATGAATTAATGTGACATGCAATATAGAGAAATTTGAAGTATTCGGCCGGCTGCAGGAGATAATATGGCTAATTTGAAACAGATGTACGCAACGTTTCAGGATGATCCGTTTTCTGAGGGTCTGGAATTGACATTCAGCGGTAACGGCCGCCGTCAAACCCTTGTGTTTGAAAAAGTGACCTGGGAAATCGACGGAGAACGCAAGGGACTGCGGTACGGCGAGAATCCCGACCAGCCAGCGGCCCTGTATAAAATGGTAAACGGCAATCTGACTATCGGCGAGGTGACTTCAATCGTTCCGGGAAAATATCTTGCGTCGGATATAGAACTTGTTCAGTCCGGGAAACATCCCGGAAAGATCAATATCACCGATGCGGACAACGCATTGAACATTCTGAGATATTTTACCGACACTCCCTGCTGTGTCATAGTTAAACACAACAATCCCAGCGGAGTTGCACTGGGGAACGATATTGAGGACGCTTACAGAAAAGCATTGATGGCTGACCGGGTGGCTGCCTTCGGCGGTGCGGTTGCCTTGAACAGAACGGTAGACCTGTCTCTGGCAAAAGTGATCAATGAAAGTTATTCGGAAGTAGTCATCGCTCCTGATTTTTCAGAAGAAGCGCTGGCTTTATTTGAAAAGAAGAAAAATCTTCGGGTCATGCAGATCGGGAATATCTCATCGCTGGAAACTTTTATTGGCGAGCGTTTTATCGATATCAAATCCCTCATTGACGGAGGGCTCATCCTTCAGTGGTCCTTTGTGCCCAAGACATTGACCCCGGAAACCCTCATGCCGGCTCATACCGAGTATAAGGGTCAAAGTTATAAGATAGAACGTACTCCCAGTCAGAGGGAGTACGACGATATGAAATTCGGCTGGTATGTCGAAAGCGGCATAACGTCAAACAGCGTAATCTACGTAAAGGATGGAGTCACTGTCGGCATCGGCACCGGTGAACAGGATCGTGTCGGGGTGGCTGAAATTGCCAGAGACAAGGCGTATCGTAAACTCGCCGACAGAATATGCTGGGAACGGCACAGGACTCCTTTCGCACTTTTAGAAGATACCGTCCAGAAGGAAGCTGTCACTGCGCTGGTACAGGAAATGTCCGGTGGAATGAAAGGGGCTGTCATGGTCTCCGACGCTTTCTTTCCTTTCCGCGATGGTGTGGAAGTCGGCCTTAAGGAAGGAGTGACTGCAGTCATTCAGCCGGGCGGTTCATTAAGGGATTTTGAATCAATTGAAGCCTGTAATGAATACGGGGCCTCAATGGTCTACACAGGGCAGCGGTCATTCAAACACTGATGAAGCGGATATCATGAAAAAAACGTATAAGATATATGCCGCTGTAAGCGGTGCGGTTTTACTGCTGATTCTTATTCTCCTTGTCGTCATTTCCGTACGGCAGAAATCATCCTTTGCCGCTTTGCTGGAAGAAACGCGGAGGAACGCCGAGCACATTACACTAATTGACAGGACGGTGCAGCGTATCGGAGACGATGCCAATGAAGTACGTTCTCTGCTGTTTCTAGATCCCGTCCATTACAGTACCACACCGACCATAACAGAAAATCAGGAGCAGGGAGACCGTTTTGAATTGTTCATAAAGGCCCTTGAAAGTTTCGATGCCCATTACGCCCGTATTGCGCATATACGCGAACTGTCGGATTTTATGATTGATGCAAAAAATATGCTCTCATCTTTGGGACTTGTTCCCGTTATAGAGGATGCTTCCTTTTCGCTTTCAGAAACAAGCGGCCGTGAGAGTGAAACCGACCCGTTATTCTCCGGCGGATGGGACGGTACTGATATGACTATCGACTCCCGGATAACCAAAAACCGGTACAGGGGCCCGATGCTGGTAGAGGAAGTTCGCAGCTTTCTTTCGGAAGAAATGCGGACAGCCGGACGGCTGCGCCGGGAATATGAACAGTTTAAAACTGCAGTAGCCGCCTGGCTTGACCGGCCGGATATCCAGACACTCCTTGACGAACTCAAGATCGTAGTTGAATTGGTTAAAAACGGATCTTATGAAAAGAGACTGTTGGTACGTTCATCCGATTACCGGGAAATCGGAAGCCTGGTAGATCATGGTGCAGACGGTAAGGTAGAGTTCGCCGACCGGTCCTGGGACGCCCTGAATGCATTTTTCGGCGATTTTCCCGGTCTGATCCGGCAGATGGATACCCGCAGTTTCGGCGTTCTTAAAACAGAAGAAATGATTCAGGCCCTGGTATCAACATTTTCCGATGATGAGTTTTTATCAGTACTTGATGCGTACTCACTTAAGGTGGCACTTAAACCACGGGAAGACGCCGATTTTTTTTACTTTGATCTTACCAAAGACGGAATGCCCTATGGTTCCTTCGGTGTCCTGAAAGAACTTGGCGAATTGTACCTGCTCGATAGTGACGATGTACCTATTCGTTCCCTTGAAGCACTCAATGCTGCAACCCTGTTCCCGGACGAAAACAGGGATGAAAAAAAAAAGGACTTCGCCGGTTCTGATGACATGACTGCTGTCCTGTTATGCGGCAGCCATGAAAGCAATCCGGATACGATGATCTTGTACGTAAGCAATCCGGGTACAAAAGAAGCGTTCCTGTTCAGTATTCCCCGGGATTTATATTACAAGGGCCAAAAAATCAACTATATATACCAGCATTTCGGTCCAGAGCAGTTCCTTAAGGATATAAGCGCCATAACCGGAGTGTCGGTACGCAGTTATATCAATGTGGACATGTACGCGTTCATTGATATCATCAACATCATCGGTGGTATAGAAGTGACATTGAATGAACCGCTGATTGATCCAACGTACAGAATTAAAGAGAACGGATTGTGGAAAACCCTGCATTATGATAAGGGGACTCACCGGCTTGACGGTTTCGGCGCTCTGCGTATTGCCCGCTCCCGTCACACCAGTTCCGATTTCGACCGGGCCGAGCGTCAGCAGCTGATAATTGCATCCCTTATGGAAAAGTTCGGCGAAACTGCGCAGAACGACATTTCTACCATGTACAAGCTCGTACAGACTGGTCTCCGTTATGTTTCAACCAACATATCTCCCCTGGGGGCGATACGACTGGCCGGGGAGGTGAAAGACATGAATGTCAAAGGTAAATACGTGTTATCGACGGGGAATGTGCTGTATCATACCACCTCGCCGTCGGGACTGTGGATTTTACTGCCGAAAGGCGATAATTGGGGTACTATTGCATCATTCATAAAAAGTAAGTTACAGTTTTCCATGTAGCGGAGGATATCATGCCCTGGAGATTATTTATCACATTATTGCTGTGTACCATACTTATTGTTTTTGTAGGTTTGAATCTGGATAACAGGGCATCCATTTCCTTCGGTTTCTACGTATTTCATGAGGTTCCTGTCTTTGTGAGCATGTTTGTGTCTTTTGTCTGCGGTGCTCTTGTTATCCTGCCTTTTACCTTCGGGAGAAAAGGAAAGAAAAAGGTAAAAAAAGAAAAGGATGCAAAAAAAGCTGCAAGTCCGGATTCTGCCCAGATTACTGAAGGGTATCCGGAAGATCAGGCGGCTTCACAGAAAGGAAAAAGTTGGTTTTCCAAAAAACCGGGAAAGAAAAAAAGTTCTGATGAAACTTCTTTTTAACATTCTGCTTCTGTACTGCGGGTTGATTGCGTGGGGCCAGAATCTTCCGGAATATGTACCCCTCGATGACACTCAATTAAAAGACCAGTTGATTTCCAACGGTTATTACGGACGTTATCTGGAAATGCTCGGGCAGAACGCGGAGGCTCTACGGTATTATAAAAGCGCAGAGGGCGGTAAAACCCCCGAATCCGAAAGGGCTGCGCTTTTGGAATGGTATTTGGGTTATAGCGAAGCCCCTGTTTTTGGTGCAGATGATTCATTAAAAAAATTGATGCTTGCTTATATGCTCTCAGGGGAGCCTGCTTCTCTCTCTGTTATTAAAAACAGGTTCAACGGAGCATTTGAGCTGAAAGCGGCACGTGAACACAATTTATTCGTGTTGCCTTTTTTGTTTCAGCAGAAAACAGAATCCGGGCTGCAGGAACCGGCGGACACGTCTGATGTTCCTTTATCCGTAACCGAGACTTCCGAGACCGGCGCGAACGTAACAGAAACGAAAAATGGTATCCCATGGACCTATGACAGTCCGGAATATACTGAGGAGGGTGGGGAGACAGATATTCCGGAAGTCCTGATTCAGCTCGGTTCATTTCTTGAGCGGGAGAACGCCGAGCGTCATCTAAGTGAGCTTGCAGATAAGGGAATAGAAGCGAGCATCCAGGAAAAAACCAACAACGGGGTACACTACCATATAACTGTTGTTCCTGCGGGGGAGGATGTACAACACACTCTTTTGCGGCTCAAAGAAAAAGGAATGGAGGGATTTCCCCTTTATCCCTGATCAGTTTCAGTTTCTGTGGCAGTTTCAACCGTTTCGATCTGCTGATATTGGCTGTAGCCGTCTGCCGTTGGAACAAATCCCCGCACACTCATTTTCCCGGGAAAGAGAACGAGAGTCCGGATAATTTTATTCTCTTTTTCTTCCTCAAAAAAATCGTATTTATAGACCCTGTCTTCCAGGAGGATGCCCCTTTCTGAAATTATCTTCATTGAAAGAATGGGGTTTCCTTTTAAATAAAAGGCATATCCCCCAGAGCGGGTTTTACCGTTTTCCTGTAAAGTAAAAGAATTATTGAAAAACTCGATCGATCCGCCGTCGGTACTCGCATAGATTCCGCTGACTTCAGGTGCAGTGTATTGTGATTGGAACCGTTGCAGATATTCTTTTTGAAGACCTTCGGTGTAACGGCCGTAGGACCCCCTCCATGGCTCGGCCCCGTATATTTGGATGGTATTGAGGTCGGTTACGGCAACGGTAAGGATGCGGGTGATGAGATCGGGGATCAGTTCATTCAGACCGTAAATAACCAGCCGGTTATAAAGAGGTTTGCTTGAGGACGTCCAGATAAGAATTTCCTGGGATCCTTCTTCGAAATAGGATATGCGTTTGTTTTGATCATCGAAATTGACGAGGACAGGGTTCTGTGAACCGTGGGAAGACCCGTCTGTTTTATACCAGGGGCCATTCAAAAAGGCATGATATTCAAGCGGTCCTTTTGTATACAGAAGTCTCAGTTTTTCTTCGTCAACTTTGTTCCCCGGTATTTTTTCAGTGTCGACCAGCACATAGGAATTGGTCTGGTAACGAAAAAAATAAGAGGAACGGACAAGATCGTTGTAGTCGTCGGATTCATTGTCATGTATGTAGGTTTCAATGGAAAAGCTTTTCCCGTTGCTTATTCCTTCCCGATAGCTTGCATCCCTGTCTTTACGAAGGATTTCAATGGTGCCTTGAATTTCATGACGGAATACAGGACTGTAATAAAGGCCGATTCCCGTCGGGTGGACGCTTTTTCTGAACACATCCAGGGACTGGGTTTTATCGGTATCGGTACCGAAACAGAGAATTTCCGGAATATGATCTCCTACCAGGTCTTCGGTCATTATTTGATACCGGCGGAGCTTTGCAGAGGATAATTCCTGTTTGTAGGAAATGAAATACATATCTTTGATGGCATCGTAATCGACAACCCATAATTCTGTTATGCCGTTGTTTGATGTTTCCACAAGCAGAATCTGTTCATCGGATCTGTCAAGATCGAGATTCTCTGTACGGATGTCAATGAGCCTGGTATCTTTTGTGATCGCAATCTTGGGCTGCATTTTTTCATCTGTTGAAACGCGGTCGGGTGATGACTCTTCCAACATTGCAGCGTCAGTCTTTAACGATGGAATTATTTCCTTTGGTTCAGTATTTACCAAACCGGCCGTATCCGGTGTACATCCTGCTATCAGGGCTGCCAGTGCAGCAATGGTGAATATGCATCTCATATTGCCAGATTATACAGGAAGGGCAGGCGTTCCATCAATCTGATGATACGTCTTTTTCGAGAGTGTCCTTGAGTATTGCGAGGATTTTCTCTTTTATAACAGGAAGGGGAAATTTGCTTTTAAATCCGGCGGCTGTTCTGTGGCCGCCGCCGCCGAAACGCTGCGCTATTTCTGAAACATTCAAAGTACCCTTTGATCGAAGTGAACAGCGCAGCAGACCGTCGAGATTTTCCTTGAAAAAGACACTTACGCGGACTTGCTCGCTTTTCAGCGGGAAATTAATGATAGTGTCCGCTTCTTCATAGCTGGCTTCAGTTTCGATGATGGTTTCTTTCAACATTGTCTGCACGGCTACCCGCTGATCGAAATACAGTTCAAGTGATGCAAGCACCCGTGCTTGAAGTTTAAGGGATGTGATGGAATTGCTTTCATAGACGTGGGCGTAAATATTGTTGGGATACACGCCTGCCTCAGTCAGTTCCTTTGCTATTTGATAGGTGGTAGCAGTTGTTTTCGGATAGATGAAACAACCGGTGTCATAGATGATTCCGGTGAAGATGGCCTTCGCGCAGTCTACACTGCATGTGTAACCAAGTTCACGGAACAGTTTGTACAATATCTCGCAGGTGGAACTTGCGTCGTCTTCCAGCACGTTGCCGGCCCGTTTCATGTCGATATGCTCGTGATGATCGATGATGATGTGCTGGGCAACTAAAGGCAGCACCTGCGTCGATATCTGGCCAATATTGTTAATGTCATTAATGTCAAGAATTATAAGGCTGTAGGTACTCAATTCATCCCTGGAAAGGTGCAGGTCGGCATCCAGCGTCTCGACCAGACCGCTGGGATCAAGGTAACGGTATTTGAGAGGACAGGGATCGGCATTTATGATACGAACCTGTTTTTTTCGGGACAGTAAAAAATGATACATGGCCATTTCGCTGCCGATGGCATCACCGTCGGGGGTTTCGTGGGTAGTGAGGATAAAACGGGTATTTCCATCAATGAATTTCCGGAAGCTCTCTAACGTTATGCCCTGCACTGTTAACCACCGCCTGTCAGAAGTACCAATGATCCCTGTAGACCGGTACCTGCATTTAATGCCTGCTGATTTTCAACGACACAAAGGTCCCGAATCTGTCCTTTATTTTAAGGGTTTTTTCCAGAATGTTCCCGCTTATTCTGGCTCCGGTGAACCGGTCTTCCTTTATCGGTTCCAGGATGAGCTGGTTCAATCTGCAGGTGAGATCTCCAAGAACCTCTCCGGTTTTTTTAATGGAGACACCGATTCCGCCGAGCCCTTCATTAATGAACAGTTTGGTTCCTTCTGCCACGGTCAGGCTTGCTTCCTTGGTGTCGCCTATGAACACGTCCAGGCTCACCTTGTCCCCGGCGTTTGCCATGAGATTGCGGATAACCATGACCAGCACGGCAAGTATGACGAAAGCAAGAATTATAAGAAGTATCAACAGACCGTATCGTGCAAGGAATCCCGGAGGTATAATGGATATATCCATCACAGAAGGGGTAAATACCAAATTGTCGGTGAAGAGGAACTCCACCTCACCCAGTGTGTCTTCAATTCCCGCCGGAACGCCTATGTCGAGTACCAGCGATTGTATGTCGTCGGGTTCAATGGCTGCCGAAGCCGGACCGCCGATTCTAAAGCGGCCTGACGGCACGGTTAAATAAACATCGCTGATACGAATTTCCCTGGTGTTGGCATATCCGTCGCTTTCCAGTTGAATACGGAGGGTTCCCTCTCCTTTCATGTTGGAAATGCGCAATTGGGGCTCATCGATCACACGGATGGTACCTAAGAACTCTTTTGTGGATTCCCGAAGCTGGTCTTCAGGAAGGACTGCTGTTTCTCCGGTATCGCTGGTCACCGGTGTGACCGTGGAAAACGTCCCCGACAGCGTATCTGCCACTTCCTGGGCAGACGAGAGCGTCCCGATACCAAGAATGTGTATTTTCCACCCTTGTTTCTTTATGACTTTTGCGTTTTCCATGTACACATGGCTGAAATCCGGATTCGGTTCGTCTCCTGTATAATAAATGCTCTCCGGTGGAGCTTCCTGAATGCCGTCGGTAATAAGCAAAAGGTATTGGCGTCGCCCTGATGAATCATGGGTATCCAGAGTGGATTTCAGGACGTCGAGGGCATTGCCGATGTCGGTATAATACCCGTCGGCAAGAACATTTCCGATGGTATTCTTTATGGAAGTCTTTATCTCTTCAGAACCGATGTCCTTAACAAGGAGGGGTTCTGTATGGCCGAAGAATTGAAGTACCATTATGTAATCTCCGGGAATCAAAATTTTCCCGACAATTTCATTGTTGATATAATCTGCAACAGCATCGATTTCCTCGACCATGGAAAGGGATTTATCGAGCAGAATGAAGCAATCGATGTTTTCCGTCCGCTGATCTGTGTATATGTGGGCCGTAAAAATAAAGAAAATAGACAAAATAGCGACAAATTTCATTCTTTGTATATTCATTTTCACATCCTGTACTTCGTATTCCTGATAGAAACAATACTACCATGAGTACAGTGTGAGTAAAAGTCCCAATATATGCAAAAAAAAAAAAAACGTGCTTTACATTTTACCCAGCTTGTTGATACTGTAGTATAGATATTGTAATAAGGAGAATCGAATGGGAAGTTTAGATCTGCCTAAGAGTCCTATGATATTCCATCCAGAAAAACGAAGTGCTGTTGGTTCAAGGAACTCTCTCGCTCAGGAAAGTCGTGACCAGCAGGAAGAAGTCGACCGCCTTCTCGAAGAAGAAGTCGATAAAGTCATGAATCATGTGAGCGCCAAGCTTCCCAAGGAAGTTTTGGAACGCCTTGATGTAATGGGTGGATTAAAAGAAAAAGTTTACAACTATTTCAATCAGAACTATCAGAATATGTTCAACAGGTACGTGGTTACCGCTGAAGATGAAATGGTTAAGAAGGTGAGGAACTTCATTGACAAAGAAGAAATGAAAGTCCTTACCAGGTATACCCCCAAGGAAATCGCATCCTTGCTGGATGAAGTCGGCGGTATGGACAAGTTCAATACCGGTGAGATTGAAAAATCCATTGTGAATATGTATGGACATTTACAGGGTCATATTCAGCGCGGTATTAACGATCTTGAAAACCTGACAAACTCACTGCTTCGGCAGAAAACAGACGTTGGTGCTTTTATCCGCGGTGAGAACGCGTACTCAGTCGTAAAATGTTCTTTCAAGGATAATCTTGCAAAACCAAAGACCGTTACCGATGTCAAGCTGTCGGTGAACATCCTTGATTCTGAATTGATCAGTCCGATTTTTCATTATCAGGTTACTGTTGAGTACCTCATCAAGGACCTCATTTCCAAACAGATTATTGACGCGATCGACAAACAGATTGAGGAATTAAAAGACGAGCGGATTGACCAGGGACTGGAAGAGCTGTCTGACGGCGAAATCATTTTCGAAAAAATGGCGCGCGTCGAGCAGCACACCAGCGATGATAAGGAAAACGCCAAATCACTGCGTTACCGCTACTTTGCCAAGTCGCTCATGGAAAAAATCGAAGGTCTGCGGGCGGAGATCGATCCCGAAAGTTTTGATCAGGTGAATGTACGTGAAAACCTGAAGAAGATCATTGATATAGAAAACATACGTAACCGCGGTTACAATACAGCGATCAACTCCATTACCTCTATCCTCGATACATCGAAGATGGGGTATCAGTACATTGAAAACCTTAAAAATGCACGTGAACTCATTATCCGCGAGTACGAGGAAACCGATCCTAAAATGCTGCCTGATGAGCGGTATTCCGTTCGCATGAAATACTACGACAACGCCCAGCTCCTTGAAGAAAGAAAGAGCTACGATGTTATGGTAAAATCGTTTGAAATCGAGGTACAGCATATCTGGGACGTTTTGGAAATGGTGTATGACAAGACCAAATTCCTCAAGCGCATTACTGATTTCGATGATCTTGCTGCTATCTACAAGAACAGGATAAAGAAACAGATCAAACTCAAGACCGGTGAGCCCCTCTATGAAGACATAGAAAAGAGCTGGGACGAAATATCCTTCGTACCTCCTGCAGAAACGCAGGTTGAAAAGATGAACCGCACCTACCTGTTCGAAAAAGGAAAGGTTAAAAAGCGGCTCATTATGATGAAGGAAAAACTTCAGAATATGTACGGTTACCGATACCCCATACAGCGTCGGGTTATGGAAGACCGCCTTGAGTTCCTTGAATCGGAGTTCAACAAGTTCGATTATATGATCAATCCGTATCATATTCAGCCGGGACTCCTTCTTGATGTGGATATCACCTCAATTAAGAGGAAGAAGGCAACCCTTGACGGCATGGCAAACGTATTGAATGAATTCCTCCATGGTGTATCGAAAGGTTTTCAGGATGCGGCATTTGCATCATTCTCCCGGCGGCGGTCTACTGTTCGCGAGGATATAGACATGCACTTCACCACCCTGGATGAGGCCGAAGAGCTGGAACAGGCGAACAATGCCGGTTCTGCTTATCTGGATATGCTGAACGAAGGCTCGAAAGCGCCTGAAGTACAGACTGTCGTGTCTTCCAAGGCAAAACCGAAGGCCGGCACGAAAGCGAAGCCGAAGGCAAAAACCAAAACAGGCTCCAAGGGAGTTGTTGACTCAGCTTCAAAACAAAAACGGAGAGGACGCCCAAAAAGAGGGAAAAACTCCGGGTTAACAACCATTTAGCAAGAAGTATTTCCCCCTCTCACAGAGGGGGATATTTTTTTAATTCTTATGCGTAAATTGGAGTTCTTCAATGATCAACGCACATTATCAGTTTGAACATTTCTATACCAGGGATGGGTTTAATTCATCTCTCGGCCATTTTCAGGCAGTATCGGATATTGTCGGTCAGATGTCAGGAAAAACAAACCTTGCGGATCTTCTCAATGAGGAACTGGAAGAGGGAAGTATTCGTCAAAACCAGATCAGTCCTATTGTGTATGCTCTATTAGTTGATAAATTCAAATATGCATACGGTTCGGTGAATCTGAAGGATAGTTTAGAAGAGTTTGCCACGGTTCATCAGGAAGTGTCAAAGTGGGATGCAGTTGATTTGGTTGGAACATATATTCACCCTGAGCTTGGTTTCCTCGTGTTCAATCCAAAAAACATTGATCATTTGAAGGCTCTTCAAAATATAAAGAAAAACGAAATTGTGACTATTTACGTTGGTGCGCTGACGGGTACGGTAAATGCAGAAACTTCGTCTGCGGCGGTAGAATGCTTTTTATCCATATTATCCGGCAAGAAAAAGAATATTCCGCCAAGTCTGTTAAAAGGAAGTTTTAAATATTCCCAGAAAACAATGACTGCGGTACCAAGAAAAACGGCCGCCGGAAAATCGAAAAAGCCGACACAGGCAAAGAACAAGGCAGCTTCTGTAAAATCTGTCCAGCAGGAAAAAGATATCCAGGGCAATCAGCCCGGGCCACGACGGATGACGCCTTTGTATTCCGTACCGGTCACAAACGAATTGTTTCACAATGGCAATGTAGAGGCATGGAAGCGGATAATAAAAAGCTATACCACAAAACACCCTCAGCTCGAAGTGTATATTTTTTATGAAGGTGAGCGTATACACGACATAAACGCATTGTTTAAATGGGGAAAGGTTAAACACGGCAGCGCTATTCTGTTTGCCGTGTCCGGCGAAGATGTGAAAGACGTCGCTAAACTGCAGCGGTATCTCATGCAGGGAGCAAGTCCCAGGTTCGAAGATTTTCTGAGATTTCCTGTCAATACCGTTCTCAATTTATTCTAGAGATATGATGAGGTTAGCGCTGTGACAAAGAACATACATTATTTTAGTAGTATTGGAACAAATTTAACCAAGGAAGCATACGAAGGTATAGGGTTGCGGGGAAAACAGGCTGTCGATCTGGCCCAACTCGGCCTTCCCATTCTTCCGGGATTCATCATAGATGCGGAAGTTGCCGCGCATCTGGAAAATGTGGACTTGAAACCGCATTTGAAAACCAACTTCAAGAAATTGGAGAAGGAAGTTAAAAAGGTATTTAACGATCCCAAAAACCCCATGCTTGTCAAAATAGTTATCAGCCCGAACCTTGCCATTGTGCACTATCCGGCCCTCCATAACTATGGTTTGACCGACAAGACCATACCGGGGTTCAATACCTTTGTAGGAGAAGACTTCGGCTACCATGAAATACTTTTCATGATTAAAGGATTTCTGGAAATTGAGCTCAAAATCGCTGTTATAGAAAAAAATCAGAAAAAAGAAGAAGTGCTGAAGGAACGGCTGGAAAAATTATCCAACTTTGTTGACAGCAGTTACAAGGCTGATAAGCTAAAAGAAGTCTTCAATGAATACCGTTCGCTTTTTCCAAAGAATTATTTCTCGGACGGCTATGTACAGCTTGAATACGCGTTAAAGCAAATCTCCAAAATGCTCAAACTTGATGACCTCGACGATGAAGACGCCGCCATTCTCATACAACCTATGGTATATGGAAACTATGGTACCGAAAGTGCCAGCGGAAGTTTTTATACCCGGAACATCGTAACGGGTGCGGACGTTTTAGAAGGCTGGTTCAACCAGAATGTCTTCGATACCGCTGACACGGTTGGCAAGGACATCAATAATATTGCTCCTGCTTTTTTGAAAGAGCTGCGCAGGACAGGGAAGATAGTAGAAGACCATTACAAGGAAATTCGCTATATACGTTTCAACATAGAGAATAAAAAAGTCTGGTTAATTGAACAGCGGCCTGTTATGACTAAATCAACACAGGCTGATATTAAAACACTCCTTGATCTGCATTCACGCAAATTGATAGATGATGAGTATCTTGTAAAGGCAATAAAGCCTGATCAGCTGAACGAAATTCTGCATCCTGTTATAAATGTGTCATCCATAAAGGGAATGGACAAGATTCTCGGAGGTATATCAGGAGCTCCCGGGGCGGCAATAGGGCGCTTGTATTTTACCACCGAAGGATTGATAGAAGCCTATCGGAGCGCATTACAGAAAGACGAAGATACCCGGCTTATCCTTTGTATGTCAGCGACCTTCGCAGAAGATGTAAAAGCCATAGAGGTAGCGACCGGAGTGCTCTCCTGTGAGGGCGGATATTCCGCCCACGCGTCGGTTGTCGCACGGCAATACGGAAAAGTGTCTTTGGTTAAGACTGACATGAAAATACGGGGCAAAAAAGCGATTATCGGTGACATAACCCTCAATGAAGGCGATTATGTGACACTGAATGTGCCACATTACGGAGATCCTCAGATATATCTGGGGAAAGCTCAGCTTATTGAACCGGATCATGAGGATTCCGGCCTGCTTGATTATGTGCAGATCGTAAAAAAATTTGTCAAGGATTTTCATGTAAGGGTAAATGCCGACAGTCCCAGAGATTCCGCCCTTGCAATAAAATTCGGGGCTGAGGGGATCGGTTTGTGCCGGACTGAACACATGTTTTTTGATGAAAAACGCATTAATGTGTTTAGGGAAATGATTTTGGCCGATAGTGACGCCAAAAGGAAAAGCACTCTTTCCAAACTGAAGAAAATGCAATTCAAGGATTTCTATGAAATCTTTGATATCATGAACGGGAAGGAAGTTACTGTTCGTCTTCTGGACGCACCCTTACATGAATTTCTTCCCCATAACGAAGATGAAATGAAAGCCTTTGTGTCGTATTTGCGGAACCAGAACCCGAAGAAACGTGTTCCTGAAAAAGAGGTTATCGCATCTTGTGATGCCTTGGCCGAGTTCAATCCGATGCTTGGCCACCGGGGATGCAGAATCGCTGTTTCCTATCCCGAAATATATCAAATGCAGATGGAAGCTGTTATTGGCGCGGCCTACAAACTGCGTGAAGACGGAAAGAAGGTTTCAGTAGAGGTCATGATCCCTCTCATAATGAACGAGGACGAGCTGCGTCTTATCATGTATGGGAAAAAAATTGAAGGTGATCAGTATCTCGGCCTGGTAGAGGCAGAAGCGACTGTACGCAAGGAAATGAATGTAAAAGGTCCCGGAATAGATTACAAGATCGGTACAATGATTGAACTTCCAGCGGCGGCATTGAGTGCCGGAGAGATCGCCCGTTATGCTGAGTTTTTCTCTTTTGGTACCAATGACCTTACACAGACTACTCTTGGTTTGTCGAGAGACGATTTTAACTCATTTATGCCGGATTACACTCAATTTGATATTTTATCGGGAAATCCGTTTCAAAAGCTGGACAGAAACGTGATGGAGCTTATTGTTACCGCGGTACGCCGCGGTAAGCTGACAAGGCCAGGACTTAAGAAAGGCCTGTGCGGTGAACATGGCGCGGTTCCGGAGAACATAAAGTTCTGTATGGATGTGGGGTTGGACTATGTTTCTTGCTCTGCCTATTCCGTTCCGATAGCGATTCTTGCTGTCGCTCAGTTCAATCTAGGCGTTGAAATACAATAAACCGAAAACTCCATAAAAAAACCGTGGAATATGTCCACGGTTTTTTTTATGTAATCAGGTCGTTACCAGATGGAGAAGGATTCAATGCCTTCAATTATTTTCTTTGTTGCTTTTTTGGCGTCAATAGTGGGAACATCCGCTTCTTTATTCAGGGTTTGAGTAAAGAAGAAAGAGAGAGTTTCCTTTATTTCCGGTAGATTGAAAAAAATGAGCGCAAAATTCATACCGGTTGGTTTGAGTACCGTAAATGATGAGTAGGAAATGATGGGCTTTTTGGAAATAAACACTTTAGACTGATTTTTCGTAATAATGACATCCATTTCAGAGAAACGCTGGGGAACTACGTGTTGAGTGTCTCTTCTGAACGGTTCTATATATTTACGTGCGTAATTTGCCGGTTCTACAAGAATGTACAGCTTGTTACCGTCAGTCTGGAAAGTGAGGCCTTCTTCTGTCAGGTAGATGTTTTTTACACTGGAAAACGCAACAATTTCATATCTTGCATAGGTAGAGGTGGTATCAAAAAAAGATGACACGATATAGCCGCCTTCCATTGGCAGTTTACCTTCGGAATAGGCCTGGAAAAGATCAAGTGCTTTAGCGCTCATGTTCAACCTCCACAGTTGAGTATAGAATATCGGTTCAAAATATCAAGTCATTTTACGGTTTTTCATTTTCTTCGCGGAGTTTTTCGGCTTTTTTCAGATATTTCCCTCCGAATGCGGCCATTCCCTTTTTTATGTAGATCGTTCCCATATTATGGGGCGCTTTCCAGTCCTTCGGGTTGAGCTCTGCCGCCTTGCGAAAGGCTTCGAGAGCTTTTTCATAATCCTGATCTTTTTCGTAGAGCACACCGCCTATAAGGTAAAGTGCTGCCGAAGGTGGGAAGAAACCGAATGCGGTTTCAAGAATGCGTATTGCGTCTTTCCGTTTTGAGGCCTTATCCAGGCAGAACAGAAGAGATCTGAGATAGGTTTCGTTTTTTGGCGCACCCACAAGGAGTTGCCGGTAGATTATTGCTGCTTCCTTGTACTTCTTTGTGTTCCGATAACAAATGGCCAAAAGGCGCTTGAGGTTGTCATCTATTTTTGCTTTCGGGAGAATGAGCTCAACTTCTTTCGCGGCATCGACGTAACGGTGTTCCAAAAACAGATCATGAATGTAATTCAGGTGAACGCTTGCTGAATACCCTGCCTGTTCAAGATATGAACTGTAGGCGGAGAAGAGGCGGGGCTTGTCCTGAAGCCCCTTAAAAGCAAGAATACGGCCGTAAAGTGCGGGTTCGTATTGAGGAGCAAGGGTGAGGGCCTTATCAAACCATTTGGGTGCAAGATCAAAAAGGTCCGTACGGATGTACTGGTTTCCAAGTGCTGTCAGTAGAAAAGGATCCGGTCCTGATGTCCTCAACTGTTCCTGCACAAGAGGAATTGTTTCTTCGGGAGGATATTCGAGCTGGCATTTTGTCAGGGTCATATAGTAGGTTCCGAGTTCATCATCAGGATTCATGGCTAAAATGCGGGTTAAAGTGGTATGGGCTGCCTGGTAATCCCCTTCTTCCCAATAGGACATGAGTATTCCGTAATGGGGTTCGAGGGCTTCACGGTTGAATTCAGCGGCGCGTTTGTAGTGGTTTCTTGCCTTTTCCCTGTCGCCAAGATTACGGTAGGACTCTCCAACAAGAATGTGCAGGTCATAGGTCCTTTGAATTTTAAGGGCCTGTACGCCGTGATAGGCGGCTTTCCTGTATTCTTTCTTGGAAAAGTATCGGACACCCAGTACGCTGTGGAGGTAGGAATCGTTACATTGGAAATCCTGAAGTTCAGGATGGCTGCGGCCTAATACTTCAAATTCTTCGTTGGCCTGTGCATGATTACCGGTAAGGAATAAAAGATACGCCCGTTGAATACGGATCGCTTCGTCATCGGGGTTGCATGCAACTGCCGCGTCATAATGTGTAAGGGCTTCGTCAAGCTCGCCCAGTTGCTTGTAGGATTTGGCCAGGTACAGATGAATAAGGGCGTCGTCTCGTCCGTGGGAATGAATGAACGTAAAAATTTGATTTGAGATATCGTATTGCTCATCAAAAAAAAGGCGGATGCCCTTTAGGAAAAGGGTGTTTAAGTAGCCGTTAAATATCTTCGAATTATCCGGGTCCAACTCGACTGCCTTTGCAAAGTAGTCAGATGCCTGGTCAAAGTCTTTAACCCTAAGGTAAGCCATCCCCAGGTATCCGTAATGAGAAGGCTCTTCTGGTTTGATGCCGGATGCGCGTGTGAAAGCTTCAATTGCACGGTGAACAAGTCCTTCATGCAGATAACTGCGTCCCAGAAAAAACCATCCGGCGGCTTCTTCTGGACAGCGGTCAGTAAAGAAACTCAGGTACAGTATTGCACGTTGGGCATCCCCAAGAGCATGATAGGCCCGTCCGAGGTACAGATAGGCTTCGGTAATACTGTCCCCGGCAGCAAGCACTTCCAGCAAAAGGGAAACTGCTTTTTTGTACTCACGGGCTGTGCCATGGCGTAATGCCTGGCGGAATTTCTTCTGAATATCTGTCATTGGATGATCAGTATAGCATTTTACCTTCATTGACAAAACTACTTGTTTTATGCATTATCCAGTATGGAAACCCAATCAAATAATCAATCACATTCAAAAGCTTCTTTTTCCAAGCCGGGGAACGGCCAGTATCAGAACACAAGACAGCCTATTGAAACACTCAGCTATGATGATGTTCTCCTTTTGCCGTCCTATGCTGATTTTCTTCCAGGCGACGCGAATGTCCGCACCCGTCTTGCGGGAGATCTTTACTTGAACATACCTGTTTTATCTGCCGCGATGGATACGGTTACAGAAAAAGAAATGGCAATATCTCTCGCCCTTCAGGGAGGGGCGGGAGTCATACACAGGAATCTGCCGCCCGATGAGCAGAAACAGCAAATCGCCGATGTAAAGCGCTACTTGAACTGGGTCATTGAGGATCCGGTGACGGTAGAAGTGAATCTCACAATAGCCGATGTGAAAAGAATTACCCGGGAATACCGGGTATCGGGACTGCCGGTTATCACCAGTGACAAAACCCTTGTCGGTATTATCACCGGAAGGGATCTCAGATTTTGCAAAAATGACGGTTTGATGGTCAATGAAGTCATGACAAAGGACCCCGTGGTCGCGGTGGGAGTTCCGTCTCACGAATGGGCCATGGAACGGTTTGATGAGCATAAAATAGAAAAACTGCCGGTCGTTGATGAGAAAGGAAAACTTATCGGGCTCATTACCGTAAAGGACCTGGAGAAGCACCAGGATTTCCCTCAAGCCGCTGTTGATGCTCACGGGCGTCTGATTGTCGGGGCGGCAGTTTCTCCCAATGACTGGCATATCCGGATACCTCTGCTTCGTGAAGCCCGGGTTGACTTTGTGGTGCTTGATACCGCTCATGGTGACTCAAAAAGTGTGATTGATGCCGTGGCCTCAATAAAAAAAGCCAATCCTGATCTCCTTGTTGTCGGGGGCAATGTTGCCACACGGGAAGGCACCAGAAGGCTCATAGACGCGGGAGCAGATGCGGTAAAGGTGGGTGTCGGGCCTGGTTCTATCTGTACGACCCGAATAATTGCTGGTATAGGCGTTCCACAATTTTCTGCCGTCATGTGGTGCGCAGAGGAAGCTGCTAAATCGGGCATACCTGTTATTGCCGACGGCGGGATCAAGTTTTCAGGGGATATAACCAAGGCTATCTGTGCAGGAGCATCGACAATAATGATCGGGAACCTGTTTGCAGGTTTAAAAGAAAGCCCGGGAAGGGAAATAATCTTCGACGGCCGTATGTTCAAACAATACCGGGGCATGGGGTCTATCGGTGCCATAAAAGAAGGTTCCGGTGACAGGTATCAGATGAAAAAGGGGGATGAACCGGTTCCCGAGGGAATTGAGGGCCGTGTTCCCTATAAAGGCGAATTAAAAGGGTTCCTTCATCAGATGGTTACGGGACTGAAAAAAGGCATGGGATATTGCGGTTGTAAAACCATTGATGAATTGCGGCGATACGAAAATTTTGTTAAGATCTCCCCCGCGGGACTTCATGAGAGCCATGCACACGATGTGGTGATCACTCAGGAGGCGCCCAATTACTCCAGGCAATAATCTTATACAGGCGGAACGGGAATGAATGTCGTTGTTATCGGTGCCCAATGGGGCGATGAAGGTAAGGGGAAAATAGTTGATTATCTGGCGACAGACGCAGATGTGGTCGTCCGGTATTCAGGAGGCGCAAACGCCGGTCATACCATTGTGAACGGAGACGCGACATATAAGCTTCATCTTGTTCCTTCGGGAATCATTTACCCCGATAAGATCGTTGTGCTGGGGACTGGTATGGTCATTGATCCGGAAGCGTTGTTTTTCGAACTGGGAACTCTTGAAGCGCAGGGCGTATCCTGGAAGGGGCGGGTGCTTATTTCTGACCGTGCACACCTTGTTCTTCCCCGCTACAAAAAGATGGATGTTGAGCAGGAAAAGACCCGAAGAAATCCCATAGGTACAACAGGAAGGGGCATTGGTGTCACCTACGCGGAAAAAGCCGCACGGGAAGGTATCAGGGTAGGTGATGTCCGTGAACAGCATATCCTGGACAGTCTGAAAGAGGAAGACAGAGCCTTTCTTCAGCCCTACCAAAAGCCCTTGTCAGAAATGGCGATTGACATTGCTTCCTTTATGGCAGCAAAAAAAGGCAGCAGAGCGTTATTCGAAGGTGCTCAAGGCATCCTCCTGGATCTGGATACCGGCACGTATCCCTTTGTGTCTTCCGGATATTCCAACGCTGCCGGTGCTGCATTGGGCGGGGGTATCGGTCCAAGAGCCATTGATAAGGTTCTAGGCGTGTTTAAGGCATATTCCACCAGGGTCGGAAACGGGCCCTTCCCCAGCGAGTTCGATACCGACCGTGATGGTGATCTGGAACACAAGGTGCGGGAAATAGGAAGAGAGTACGGAGTAACCACCGGCAGACCGCGGCGCTGCGGCTATCTGGACCTTGTCGCTCTCAAGTATGCCTGCCGTACCAATTCAATCGACGGCCTGGTTCTTACCCATATAGATGTGTACGATCAGATGGATGAAGTAAGTATCTGCGTCGGCTACGACATCGGCGGCCGAAAGATTGCCGATTTCCCCAGTTCTATTTCCATGTTGGAAACAGCGAAACCTGTAACAGTAACACTGCCGGGTTGGAAGACAACTTTGGGAGGCCTCACTGATTATTCTTCCCTGCCGCAGGAGGTAAAAACCTATATTTCCTACATAGAGGACTTTACCGAAACGCCGGTAGATATCATATCGGTGGGATATGAACGTTCCCAGACTTTTATGAGAAGGCCGATATGGACAAAATCCTGATTTTTGATTTCGGCGGGCAGACCTGCCAGCTTATTTCGCGCCGTGTCAGGGAAATAGGGGTATATACCGAAGTTGTTCCCGGGGACAGCATGCTGAGCGAACTGTCTTTGGAGGGAGTTAAGGGCGTCATTATGTCAGGCTCTCCCGAGTCGGTGAATTCTTTGGCAGGATTGAAGGTCGATCCAGCCCTCTACGATGCCCATTTCCCTGTACTGGGAATTTGCTACGGGTTTCAGCGTATGACCCACGATACCGGCGGAGAGGTAAAATCCCTGGATAAGCGGGAATTCGGTCGAGCCCCCGTAACGTTCCGGAAAGAGTGCCGACTGTTCCAGAATATCCCCGACGGGTTCACTTCATGGATGAGCCACGGTGACAGTATATCGTCTCTCGGCGCTGGTTTTTCCCTTGTCGGTGAATCCTTACACCACATTGCTGCCGGTGTTCAAGAGGAAAAACAGCTCTACGGTATCCAGTTTCACCCGGAAGTGAGTCATTGTGATTATGGTAACGAAATATTAAAGAATTTTGTGATAGAAGTCTGCGGAGCACGGCCGGAATGGAATATGGAGAGATACCTTCAGCAGGTTATGGCGGATATACAGGCTACCGTGAAGGAACGACCTGTTCTCCTCCTTATTTCGGGCGGAGTTGACAGTACCGTGGTGGGGGGGCTCTTACTGAAGGCCCTGCCCAGCGACCAGGTCTATCTGATGTATATCGATACCGGTTTGATGCGTAAAAACGAAACAGAGGAAGTAGAAGGGTATCTGCAATCCCTGGGCGCGAAACATCTTAAGATAATCGATGCTTCCGCTGATTTTCTTACTGCACTGTTGGAAGTGGCAGATCCGGAAGAAAAGCGACGCATCATCGGCGATATGTTTATCAGCGTTCAGGAACGGGAAGTAGCCAAACTGAAACTGACTAACTCGTTCCTGGCTCAGGGGACCCTCTACACCGACATGATTGAATCCGGTAAAGGTGTCGGCAAAAAAGCCCATGTGATTAAAAGTCATCACAATGTACGTTCACCTTTAGTCGAATCAAAACGTGACGCCGGTCTGGTGATAGAGCCGCTCCAATATCTGTACAAAGATGAAGTGCGGGAACTAGGGCGGAATATCGGGCTGCCTGAAACAATGGTAGGCCGGCATCCCTTTCCTGGACCGGGACTGGCGGTTCGCATTCTTGGAGATGTAACAGTGGAAAAATGTGATATCCTCCGGGAAGCTGATTATATCTTTGTAAATGAGCTTAAAAACCGCGGGCTCTACGATAAAATATGGCAGGCGTTCTGCGTTCTTCTGCCTGTCAGGAGCGTAGGGGTTACCGGAGATGCCAGGGAGTATGGCTATGTCCTTGCCCTGCGGGCAATAACCTCCAGGGATGGGATGACCGCCGACGTGTATCCCTTTGAAACCAGAGATCTTTTAGAGATTTCATCGCTTATAACGAATTCAGTACGGCAGATAGGCAGGGTGGTCTACGATATTTCCTCCAAGCCGCCGGCAACCATAGAATGGGAATAACGATAACTAAACGAAACGCAGAATTTCAAATAATTGAAGCCCTGAAGGAAAGCAGGAAAAAACGCAGCAGTCATCGCGAAGTTTTCATTGAGGGCATAGAATCAATCAAACAGTTGCTGTCGAGCAATTATAGAATCACCAGGTTCATGCATTCTTCGCGCACTCGTCTCTCCGCCTGGGCGCTGGATCAAATACGCAATTACCCAAACGCGGTCTTAATCGAATTGTCGGATGAGCTTTACTCTTCGCTTTGCGAAAAATCCGTTCCGTCTGAATTACTGGCCACGGCTGAGCTTCCCAATATGAAGTTGGAAGGTATGCGGATCAGTGAAACTCCGTTTATACTTGTTCTAGACAGACCGTCAGACAAAGGGAACCTCGGCACTATAATCAGAAGCGCAAATGCATTTGGCGTAGACGCGGTTATTTTATACGGGCATTGCGTTGATCCGTTTGATCCCAAAGTGATACGAACCAGTCTGGGTGCGGTATTTCACACTCAAATTTTTCAGGCTGAATCGGTTCAGGAATTGATTGAGTTGTTTGAGAAATTGAAGGAAAAAAATCCCTTCAAAGTAATCGGAACGGATTCGGATGCGGAGACAATTATATATGATAAGCAGATCAGACTGCCAGCGGCATTGGTATTGGGAAATGAAGCAAAGGGACTAAGCGTGAATTTAAAAAACAGCTGTGATTTAATGGTTCGAATTCCGATATCCGGCCAGGTTAATTCATTGAATGTTGCGTGCGCAGGGACCGTGTTTTTGCACAGATTATCAAAGCCAAAATAAAAGATACAGCTCGTAACGTAGATGTTAACGCTTTGCAACAGATGAGCACTAGTTCTACAAGGATGAATACGTCCGAGGGATTCGTTTTTTTACGGAGAACCTTTTCTCTTCTGTTTAATAAAAGGGACTTTTTGGAGGAGAGGGGAGTCGCCTTCCAGTCGAGAACATCCTGTTCTCTCCTTACAGGCCCCTGCCGCTCGCTTCTGCAGGCATCCATGCCTGCTCATCCTCGCTCATCGCTCGGCGCTCACTCTATTCGACTCCCAAAGTCAAAAAAAAAAGAACCTGCCAAAAATGGCAAGTTCTTTTTTTGGAGGTGAGGGGAGTCGAACCCCTGTCCTAATGGGTGAATGATACGCATCTACAGGTTTAGTCGTCCAGTTTAGTTTCGGGAAATACGTGGACTGGCGACCCTCCGTTATTCCCTATCATAAAAAGTGTCCCTGCACGCGTTTATGCCCGCATACAGGCTAGTCCCGGTTTCTTTCAGACAAATGAGTGCTTCGGAACAGCATCACCCAAGGTCCGTCGCAGCGTATTATGCTGCTAAAGCGTAATCTGCTTCGTTTTCGTTAGCAGTTAAATTGTTGAACCAGTTTAAGGAGTTAGATCAGCTCCACCTGCAACGCACCACTGCACGATCCACCAGTCGAAACCGTGGCACCCCCTTTTAAAGGGTGTTGTAAATATACATAACTTTCAAAAATTTGACAATACAACTGAAAAAACTGAGCCAGTTCAAATCTTCTGCTTGAAAGACCGTTCTATGGCCCGCTTTTCAGTGCGGTCCTTTATGGATGCTCGTTTGTCATGGATTTTCTTTCCCTGACAGATGCCGATGGTCATTTTCAGTTTTCCGTTCTTAAAGTAGGCATTCAAAGGAACCAGTGTGTAACCTTTTTCGTCAACCTTCCTGGCAAGACGCTTGATCTCCTGTTTATGGGCAAGGAGTTTTCTGTTTCTGTCCGGATCATGATTAAACAGGTTTCCCTGTTTGTATTCGCTTATATGAAAGCCGACCATTATCAGTTCGCCGTCTATGATTCTGATATAGGAATCAGAATAGTTGAATCGCCCCTCCCTCATGGATTTGACCTCTGTCCCCATGAGGACTAACCCGCATTCCAGAGTTTCCAGTATAGTGTAATGAAAACGGGCCTTCCTGTTTTCAGGGAGCTTTTTTTGCTGATCCATAGTTGGCTATCATAACAAAGAATATGGAAGGGAATCAATTCATCACAATGAATATAATCATGTTCAACCTTTTGGTTATCGTTTTGATTGCCAAGGGATGTATTGTTGTGATAGGGTCAGTTGGGAGTTGTCATGCGGGGTTTTACGTCCTATAGCAGTTATCGCAAGAACAAACAGAACCGCGGTTCGGTTTCTGTATTTTTAAAAGGTATCATTTTCGCCGCTATAGCAGTTTTTGCCATACAGGTATCTGGTTTCCAGACGTTTGTAATCCAGTCTGACGGGATGTCGCCGGGATATGCACCTGGTGAACGTTACATTGGTGCGGTGTACGGCATAAAAAATCCTTTTTCCAGCCATTTTCTCATTTCCTACCGTATGCCAGCAAGGGGAGATGTGGCGGTGGTTCGACCCGGGTATCTTCATGATACATCACCTTTATTTCAAAATATTGATGCTGTTGTGCGGCTGCTGTCCTTTCAGCAATTGTCTCTGTACAGATCCCAGCCCCATGCAAGTCCTGCCTTGTCTCTGCGGCTCATTGGCCTTCCTGGTGATGTAGTGTCGCTGGAGGGAGGGAAAGCATATATCATTCCCGCCGAGGGTAGTGAAAGGATCGATGAATATCAGGCAAGCGGTATGGACTATTCATTGGAGTTGGATTACATGTCTGGCGACTGGAAGGAAGATGATCCCTTCGGTCTGAACATGTCTCCTGTTCTTCTTCATGAAAATGAGTATTTCCTACTTGCAGACAACCGGGGCAGCATCGAAGATTCCCGTTATTGGGGGCCTATCCCCCGAGAATTTTTTCAGACACGATTGCTGTTCCGCTACTGGCCTTTGATCAGCCAGCACAAATGAATGATGTTTCCCTGTATTTTCATATCCCCTTCTGTACAGCCAAATGTGATTACTGTGATTTTTTTTCCATCAGTGACTATAGTTCCTGCTCACCTCTGATCAAGGCCCTTCTGGCAGAGTTTAGTCGGGATTTTACACGTTTCGGAAAACCTCCTGTGGCCTCAGTGTTTATTGGAGGGGGAACACCGAATTCAGTACCGTTACAATTGCTTGTTGAACTCCTTGACGGCATCGCAGAGATCACAGGGGCAGATACCGATGTTGAGTGGACTATAGAGGCGAATCCTGAGCATATTACCAGGGAGTTTATTCATGCTCTGCATGATTCCCGTGTATCAAGATTGAGTATAGGTGTCCAGTCTTTTGATCACCATATGTTGAGAATCCTTAACAGGAATGCCAGTCTGCCGCAAACCATTGATGGCCTGGACACGGCCTGTAACTTTTTTTCTGGTGATATCAGCATAGACCTCATCTGCGAGATACCGGGGCAGACCGTGGAAAGTGCTCTCAATGATATCAGACAGGCCATGGTACGGGGTATTCCACACATAAGCAGATACTCACTCACCATTGAAGACGGTACTCCCTTTCACAGAAAATACCGGGACCTGTATACGGGAAACGATGAAGTGTATGCAGAAGGTATCAGTTTCCTCGCTGAACAGGGTTATGTGCGCTATGAGGTGTCGAATTTCTCAAAAAAGGGGTACCAATGCCGGCACAATCTGCGGTATTGGAACATGGATCCGTACCTGGGTTTCGGACCCTCATCGGTATCAACGGCAGGACCTGGCGTATTTTCAGAACAGATGCGGATGGCGAAATGGATACGAAGGGAGCAAACGGCTTCCCTGGACGCATACATTGCTGCGGTGGCGAAGGAGGACGACTCCCTGCTGTTACATAAAGCTCAAGAGGAAGACGGATGGTACCAGATAGAGTGGAAGGACCTTTTGTTCGAACATTTTATAATGGGACTGAGAACATACACAGGGATTCAAAAGAGAGTCATCTCCGAGAGGTTTCCCTCCGAATATGTGAAGCTGTTTGCAGACACCTGCGCGGCCGCTGCTCCGTTTTTGATCGAAGATGGGAATTCGATTAGAATCAGGGATGAGTATATGGACAGCCAGAATCCGGTCCTGTTGAAGATACTGGATACTCTGGATTCTGTTTCCGGGCAATCTTGACAGCTGATTTTTATACGTGGTACTGTCATTTTCGCTTAGTTTTATTCTATAAATCGCCTACGTTGTTGCTTTGGTACACAATGTTCAACGGTTCACTACAGTTTAAGGAGAAAGTATGTCCGGTCATAGCAAATGGGCCTCTATAAAACATAAAAAAGGCGCCGCCGACGCCAAACGCGGGAAAATATTCACAAAGATAATCAAGGAAATAATCGTCGCCGCGCGTCTTGGAGGCGGAGATGAAAATTCGAATGCGCGTCTGAGAGCGGCGATCCTTAAGGCCAAAGCTGCAAATATGCCCAAGGACAATATTGTGCGGGGTATCAAAAAGGGTACGGGTGAACTTGAAGGTGTCGAGTATATTGAACTGACTTATGAAGGTTACGGTCCTGGCGGAGTCGCCGTCATGGTTGAAGCGCTTACTGACAATAAAAACAGAACAGCTGCGGATGTCCGTTCCATCTTCACCAAGACGAACGGTAACCTCGGTGAGACGGGATGCGTTTCCTATATGTTTTCCCGTAAAGGGCTCATTACATTCAGTGCGGAGAAATACGAAGAGGACGCCTTGTTTGAAGCTGCTTTGGAAGCCGGGGTCGAGGATATGGAGCATTCCGGTGATCTTTTCGAGATCGTGTGTGAACCGGACAGTTTCGAGTCGGTACTCAAGGCGCTGGAAGATGCCGGCTTTGAATATGAATCCGCGGAAGTAACCAAACTGCCGGATTCCACCATTACTTTGGATAACGAAACGACTCAGAAAGTGCTGAATCTCATAGAGCGCCTGGAGGATAATGACGATGTTCAGGCGGTTTTTACGAATATTGATATTCCGGACGATTTTGTACCGGAAGAATAGCCGGTATAGATGCGTATTCTCGGTATAGATCCCGGCCTTGCGGACACCGGCTGGGGTGTGATCGAGATACGGAAAAGCAGGTCCCGCCATGTCGGCCACGGCACCATAAAAACCAAAGCGTCACAACCGGCGGGCGACCGACTCAACCAGATATTCTCCGGGATCAGGGACGTTATTCAGTGTTATAAACCGGAAGCGGTTGGCATAGAAAGCCTGTATTTTGCAAAAAACCGTCAAACAGCTCTTCCTGTTGCCCAGGCAAGAGGCGTTTTGCTTCTTGCCTGCAGTATTGAGAAAATCCCCCACTTTGAGTACACTCCTTTACAGATAAAGCAGGCTATTACCGGTAATGGTCGGGCGGAAAAATTCCAGGTACAGGAAATGGTGCGTCTATTGCTTGGGCTGGAGGCGGTTCCTAAACCTGATCACGCAGCCGATGCCCTTGGAGCTGCTATCTGCTGTTATCATACCCGTATGGCCAGTATAATGACGAATAAAGGAGAATAATCCCGCCTGTGATACACAGCTTAACAGGAATCCTGACAGGTAAAGGCGACAATGTGTTCTATCTCAACAACGGCGGTTTAGAGTGGGAGATCATTGCTTCCATTGAAACCCTTGCCGCCTTGCCGGATACCGGGAATGAAGTGAGGGTCTACACCTTTCTCTATCATAAAGAAGACGCAATGAAACTCTTCGGGTTTCATTCAATGGCCGAACGTTCCCTGTTTTTCGATCTGATCAAAGTGAACGGCGTCGGTCCTGGCCTGGCTGTACGCATACTTTCCGGTATGCCTCTGTCATCCTTCATTACCTACCTGGACAAGGGTGATGAAACTGCCCTTTCAAAGATACCGGGGCTCGGAAAAAAAACCGCACAGAAAATCATCCTTGCCCTTCGGGGGAAAATTACTTCAGAACAGGAAAACAAGGATTCTGAACGCTTCAGGGACATTATTGAAGCCCTTGCGGAAATGGGATTCGACCGCAAAAAGGCTGCTGACGCGGTACGGGAACTTGCAGATGAGGTACCCGGCAACCCGGATGATGAAGCCTACGAGAAAGAGCTGTTTCGGCTTGGCATTAAACGCTTGAGCACAGGATGAGGTTACACTCTTATGTCTGACAGCATGCTCCGACCGGAAGAAGACTATGAATACGATGCACAAGAAGCCAGCCTGCGCCCGCAGGTACTCGAAGATTTTCTTGGGCAGCCGAAATTAAAAGAAAACTTGAGGGTTTTTGTCAAGGCAGCCCTGAACAGGAAAGAACCACTCGATCATCTGTTTTTATCCGGTCCTCCCGGGTTGGGTAAAACGACGCTGGCTGGTATTGTCTCAAATGAAATGGAAGGGGAGTTCAAGGTAACATCCGCTCCGGCGCTGGATAAGCCTAAGGACCTTGCGGGGATCCTCACCACGATAACGGAAAATTGTGTGTTTTTCATAGATGAAATACATCGGCTTAAGCCAGCGATTGAAGAGATGCTCTACATAGCAATGGAAGATTACGAAATTGACTGGATCATCGGACAGGGACCCAGCGCTCGTACCGTTCGTATTCCAATTCCGCGATTTACCCTCATCGGGGCAACTACAAAAGCCGGTCAGGTGACAGGGCCGTTGTATTCCCGTTTTGGTATTTCCTTCCGTATGGAGTTTTACTCATCGGAAGAAATAGTACAGATAATCAGACGCTCGGCAAGGATTCTCGATATTGAAATCAGTCCGGACGGAGCATCTCTCCTGGCGGAAAGTTCCCGCGGAACACCGAGGGTGGCTAACCGGCTTTTAAAACGTATGCGGGATTTCGCACAGGTTTACGGCGGCGGTGTCATCACCCGGGAGATCGTGGCCGATGGCCTTAAACGTCTGGAGATTGATCACTGCGGACTGGAACGCCACGACCGGCGCATACTCGAAACTATCATTAGAAATTACAACGGCGGTCCTGTAGGCGCAGAGACCCTTGCGATTTCCGTCGGAGAAGCAATTGAATCGTTGGAGGACTTTTATGAGCCCTATCTTATCCAGCGGGGATTCCTCCAGAGAACGCCACGGGGTAGGATGGTCACGGATTTGGCATACACCCATCTTAATATCGAAAAAGGTACAAATGAAGACCAGCGACTTCTCTTTTGATCTACCCCAGGAGCTGATCGCCCAGTATCCGGTACAAGAACGGGGAGAAAGCAGACTCCTGGTCGTGAACAGGGTTGACGGCGGGCTGTACGATTCGGCGGTCAAGCGGATCACCGAGCATATTCCTCCCGGAAGCCTGTTGGTATGTAATAACAGCCGGGTACGAAAGGCGCGTTTATACGGAACCTCGGACTCGGGGGGAAAAACCGAGTTCCTCCTGTTGTCTACACATGACGGGATTACCTGGCGCTGCATGGTTAAAAAGGCAAAAAAACAAAAAACAGGTAAACGCTTTGTATTTGAAGGCGGTGCCTCTGCACGTATCAGCGGTGAGGAAGGGGAGTTCCGATTACTCAGCTTTGACAGACCCATTGATGATACCTATCTGGATACAAACGGTCATATTCCGCTACCGCCTTACATAAAACGGGGAGACACCATCAGCGATGCGACACGGTATCAGACGGTATACGCCGATCCTGTCGGTTCGGCTGCCGCGCCAACTGCCGGCCTCCATTTTACCCAGGAAATCATCAGTGGTTTGGAAGCCCAAGGGGTTAAGCTCGTTTTTGTTACCCTTCATGTTGGGCTGGGTACTTTTGCTCCGGTACGGGCTGAGTATGTCGAAGACCACCGTATGCACACAGAAGATTATGAAATTTCCGAGTCGACGGCAAAAGCCGTTGGTGATGCGAAAACTGAGGGAAGGCCGGTGATTGCTATCGGGACAACCTCGCTCCGCACTCTCGAGAGCGCTGTGGATCGAAACGGCAATATCAGGGCAGGAAAAGGCTCGACGGATCTCTTTATTTATCCTGGGTATAAATTCAGCGTTGTGGACGGTTTGTTTACCAATTTTCACACACCCGATTCAAGTCTGATTCTGCTGGTAAATGCCTTTGCGGGAAAACAGCACATCACACAAGCCTATGAGCATGCAATACAGGAACGTTACCGGTTTTTCTCTTACGGTGATGCGATGCTCATATATCCGTGAATGGTTATAAGTATAACAGGTCCCGAGAAAGTACAATTAATATGTGTCCGGTCCCATTGCAAGAAAATCGTTACGGATTTCTTCCAGGTGGGCAAGGTCCATATCTATGATGGCATCATAATCAAGGGTACCGGTCTGTATGCGATACTGTTCATCTTCCCATGCTTCCAGGTTTTCCAGGAATAGAAAGGGGCGCACACCGGCTTTGTCTGCATACTCAACTGCTGCCGGCCAGTAGGTTTTTGCGGCCTTATACAGATACTCTGCGATTTCAAGGCTTTCCAGATTCTCTTCCTTCCACGGTGCGTTGAAAAAATAGGCATGTTCTCTGTCGTATTTGCGGGCCATTGTCCGGTACAGCTTGATAATTTCAAGATTGACATGCATATAGAAAAGATTTCTGTATTTTTCCCAGGCTATCCTGTCATCGAGAGGTCCGCCGATTGCATGAAGTGGATTTGCAAAATCCGAGCTAAGGGCATGCTCAAGGTAATACAGGTTTTCCTTCAAATTTTCCGGATTTTGATAGAAATGGGTGTGATACAGCTTGTACCACTGCTCCGCGTAGCGTACCGGATATGCCCACGCAGATACGCTTATCCCGAGTCCCAATAACAGAAATAACAGGTTTTTTGCCTTCACCATCTTATTTTCGGCAGCTATGCAATATAACTCCAGAGAGTCTTGCTTATGTCCTCTGGAGGGAGGGTTCCGTCGACAATTACCGTGTGCATCCCGCTGTCGGCGAAATGGGAGATCACATCCCTGTACCGATCATATATCTGGGTTTGGAGCGCGTCCTTTTCGTAAATCTCTTCAAGCGTTCTTTCTGCACGCCTCGCAATACCCACCTCCGGAGGGGTGTCTATATAAAAAAGGACCTCGGGTAATGGAAATTGATTGAGGGAATAGACAGTATCAAACGAAAAATCAATGCTTTGGTATACCAGTGAGGAAAACAGATATCTGTCGGACAATACTTTGATACCGCGATCAAGCTGGGCAAGGATACCGTGGTCAGGGTTATCTACATGGTCGCAGCGGTCAGCTGAAAACAGCCGGGCCAGGCTCTCCTGGGTCAGAGGGTAATCCCCACGCAGGGTCTGACGAATTGCACGGCCTAAAGGGGAGTCTGTAGGCTCAAAGGTGGTGTACAGAGGCATGTTGTGAATGGCAGCCATCTTCTCCATGTTTTTCAACTGAGTAGTTGTCCCTGATCCGTCGATACCTTCCAGAACATAGAAGCCGCGCAAAATCCTATGACTCATCCTGCTGTTTTCTCCGATACTCATGGTATGCTTATACGTTGATATTTTTATAACGGTCAGTACAATACCATGAAGTGGTAAAATAATGAATACTGTTGTGTAACGGACAAGTGACGGGGTGGTAATATTGGCCGTTTGGAAGTATTTTCTTCATAGAGGCGGATTCTGACTGGGCAAATTGGACATTTAACATCTAAGCTGATTCTCTTTACTGTGATGCTGATCGTTTCGTTGGCGGTTCTGCTGCCGTTGCAAACCTACATAAATGATCGCATGGAACTTTTTAAGGACGAGGTAATTCGGCAAATTGAAGGGGTACTCGGCGGTTCCATTGAGTATGACTCCATCTCGCCGTCGGTGTTCCGTTTTTTCGAGATCAGGAAATTGCGTATCTCGGCGGAGACACCGGAAGGTCCGCGTTTTATAGAGATAAACAGAGTACGCATTTTGTATAACCTACTGCCCTTTTTTACCGGCAGAATAAGTGATGCCCTGAAAGAGATACGAATAGAAAACTCCCGTTTCACAATAGATATGGAACGGGATTCACAGTTTGTTGATTTTCTCCTGTCCCGAATCCGCAGCAGCGGGGGGGGCACTGCCGAAAGTACACTCATTATATCAGGAAAAAATCTTGAACTTTCCCTGTCCGGCAATTACGGCAAAGTGACACTGGAAAAGGTTTTCTTTGACCTTGATATTGGCACTGCCACGATGGATATTAGGTCAAAAGGTAATGCTCAAATAATCCTGAATGATGAAAACAGTCCTGTGAGAAGGATTGACAGCGGTTTTACCATGAATGGTGCTGTCAGCCGCGGGCTGGACTGGTCAAACGTAAACTGTACGGTAACCGAAGTTGATACCGAGATTTTAGAACTGAATAAACTTACTGCTAATATACAATTAGATAGAAACGAACTGAAGTTCCGAAAAATTCAGGATAAATCACCCTTTGATGTTGAATTTACCTATACGTTCTCCGAGAAAGAACTTCGCGCAAGCTACATCAGTCTTGATTTCATCCCCTCTATGGTGTTCAGACCCAAAACCGCCGACCCGCTGCTTCGTGCTCTGTTTGATACCAGCATATCCGGAAGCAGTAACGGGTTTGTTGAATTCAACGGCATGAATGTGGGTTATGAGGGGGATCTGGCCTTACACTTCCCGACATCAGTAACCGGCCGTTATTTACCGCCCCAGCTGAGAAACGCTCAAATAGACAGCAGGATTGCCTTCAAGGGAACAAGAAAAGAAATAACATTGTACCCTTTTTCTATTGTCTCGGCTGCCGGGGTAGTGACATATGACGGTACTTTGGATATTGAACGCGGTTTCCCCGATGGCCGTCTGAGGATTCGAAATGCACGGTATCCGGATTATAATCGGCCCGTTGACGCTGATATTACTCTTGATGCTACGGACACCAGGTTGAATATTCTGGGCGGTATCCGCTTCGGGAACCAGCTGATCGGGGATATTCAGTCGGAAGTAACCCTTGCGGGAGAAGATACTTCATTTTTGGTTGCAGGATTTATCGATTCTCCCGAGGAGCGCTTCTCCATTGGCGGTTCGCTTACGAACAACGGCGATATAAACATTTCCGGGAATATCCGGGACATGCACGCAAAAAGCCTTGCAGCATTAAGCGGGCGTATGGCTTTGGATGTGTTGGATGATCTCCATGTTGATGCTGATTTCCTTTACACATCCAAAGATGATCAGGTTTCCTTTCAGGTGAAACCGGTGCGGATGTCAGTGATTACAAATCCTGAGAATTCTCTTGAGCTTGAAATCGACGGTTCGGGGACGGGGTACAGTCTTATTCTGCATTCTTTTCAATATAACGGGACACGCGCATCAGGATTTGCACGATACGAAAAAATTGCAGGAAATAATGGTACCTTTGTCTCTAACTTTTCCATAGATGCACATACCTATGATATACAGGGACTCTTTTGGGATGGTGATAAAATTGCGTTTACTGGCAATTACGGCCTGGAGGGGCTTTTTTATTTAAAAGATAAGGGCGACTTTTCGGTGCGGGTGGAAAATGCTCCCGTGCCTGCAGGAAAAGGCCAAACAGCATCTTTTTCCCTG
>JAFGQL010000022.1 GCA_016935695.1 Spirochaetales bacterium | reverse complement strand
GCCAGTTCCCCGCGCAGCTGTGGGTTTTAAGGGCCCGGACAAGAGCATGAAGTTCATGCCGCCGGGCAAAAGGAGTCCCCATGTGCAGAAGAAGGTTTTTTACTTCAGTAAAGGAGAATTCCGCTCCGGCACAATCGGCGAGTGCCCTCCAGACATGTTGTGACGGATAGCATGAAAGCGGACGCCCCCGCCGTACATGAAGGGGGACATCGTACAGTCTGGCGTACTGGACCAGATAATCCTCTATTTCATCCAGGCAGGGCACAGATACCGCCATTTCGGAAAAAGGAGTTCCCGCCTCATACCGTTGCCGTATGGACTGGAACAGCCAGCGGAATTCGTTTTTCTGGCTGCCGAATTCATGCATCACAGGAAGCGCCGTTGCAGATGCATCCATGGACACTGTTTCCATGTAACCCGAAAGGGAAACCGCGCGGGAAAAAACACCGTAGTCTTCTATCAGTTCAGGAAACAGGACAATGTAATGATCTCCTCCGCGTAAAGGCTCCGGCATCATGGAAGAAGGTTCAAAAAGGCCCCGGGCTTCAAGGAATGCCGTGTACCGGGAATGAAGCAGCCGTACATCACGGGCAATTTCCCAGTCGCGGTCATTGAGGGTTTCGACAAGGCTGTGAAGATCAGGAAGCAGACGGACAAGGTCTTTCTTGAACCGTGGAAGAGCATGAGGAAAGGCATCAGGAAGAAGACGGGTGTATAAAGGCGCTTCCCCCTGGGTTTTCAGTTCACCTTCCACGAACATGATACGGGTCAATCTGTTTGCCGGAGTCCGCTCCTGATTGAGGGTAAAAGCCTGTTCCTTGAATTTGTCCCAGGAAATGAAACGCCGTTTTTCCACCGCATCGGCAAGTCCGTCGGCAAGCACCTTTCGGATCCAAAAGGAGGCTGAAAGCTGTGACGGAAAAACAAATACTGCCGAGCGCTTATGTAGATGGGATTGTATAACACCGGAAACAGGGTTCATGTACCGTTACTTTACCGGATAATGGGCCGGGTATCTACCGCCGCAAATAGGAAAGAGCCTTGGGAAGCATGATATTGTTCCCGTACTGGTCTTCTCCGTACCCCGTCTCTGCAAGGAGCTGGATATCGAAAAGGACCCGCTTGTCCCCGACAAACTCGACCTTCAAGTCGGTCCGGATATCGATCCGGCCCATGGCAAGGGCGTGGGTAATGGCGCGTTTTACATACTCCGGAAAGCTCTCTTCCGCGTTGTACCCCACTTCTTCCAGGGACAGATCGCTTTCATACATGATGATGGCCTTGTCTTCCATGAGCATATACAAAATTTTCTGGGCGGCATCCCTGAAGCTGCGCTCCGCAGGCTCAACCGCGCCTACATCGGAAAGGATCTTTTCTATCTTGCCAAGGACCATCTTCCGTTTGCGCGCGTTGATGGCCTCGTTCACCCTGAACAGCTCCAGGGGGCTGCCGGCGTTGTACACACAGCCGTCGTCCATTTTCAGGTACACATCGCTGCCGTAATGCACCACAATCTTTGATACCAGGGTAGAAGGCCGTACATGAAAACCGCGGTAGGACGGTACCGGTACCAAGATGGTTCCCTGTTCCGCATATTCCTTGATCATCTCCCTGCACAGATTCCTGGCCGAAGAGAGAAAGCGCGACACAAAAGCGAGGGAAAAATCCACCAGCATATGCAGAATCAGCTTCCGGTCTATGGGAGAAAAAGACACATGGTGAAGATGGCGCTCGTAGTAGTGGCTCAAGAGGGTGGATATCTCCAGCAGGTGAAAAATGATGCTCACATGACCGCGCAGGATCGGCAGGTTTCCGTCAATCTGTTCGATATTCGAGTCGGAAATGAAGGTGTCGTAATCCGACTGGAGGCTGTGGAATTTATACTCCATACGGCGGATTCGGGCTTCACCCAGAATGTCAGGAAAGAAATCTTCGTATTCCTTCTCCGGCACCCGCTTGTACAGCTCAAAAAGGCATGAGTCATCGCTTAGGTTCAGGAAGCTGGTTGCCAGATGTACGACGGTCTTACCGGGGTTTTCCAGGGTCCGGCGTGGTTTATTGTCGGAGAGCCTGCCGCCGGGCATCCGGTCGGTAAAATCAGGGTCTATATTTGTCCAGGAAAGCCTGTGGATCTCTTCCTGTCTGACAAGCTCTTTGAAGGAGTTCAACAGTACACTGCGGAGATTTTCCAGAATGGCGTGGATGGAAAAACCAAAATCTTCTTTTATGGATATCAAGCGGTAGCAGGGCACCTGATATTTCAGATACAAGAGGTTGTAAGCCACAGCAGTGAAACACTTGAGAGAAGCTACCGCACGGCGGTAGTCAACCCATTCGGTGGAATTCATTGCCCCGTACTCATCCATGATTTCTTCTACCATGGTAGCTTCAAGGTTCATTTTCCCAAGAAAGGGTCTGGTCAGGACAAACCCCGCGTTCTGGTTTAACGCCCAATGAGCATAGGAAATCATTTTATCCGATTGTCGGGAAATGAAGGAAAGAAATAACTCTCCGTCAATAACACTGGCGCCGTCGTTATCGGCGCACATCCCGCAATCAGCATCATATTCAACAGGCAAAGCACCCACGGACACCGTCTCCTGCTATTGTCAAGTATTTAACAATTCGTATATAATATTTTATAGATATCCCGCAAGGACTTTCCGGGCCGGGAAACGGCTGTTTCAAATGATGAAAAAAGGCAATCGATGTATGGAATATATGCATCATTCCAAAGTCACCGCCATACATCTGTAAAAAATACCATGTTAACGTGCATTATTCAACAGTAACCCAGGTATTCCGGTATCTTAAGACAACCCGGAAGGTAAAAAACGGGCCGCGGACTGTACTTTCGGCCATAATCACCTATACTTTATATGACGGAAGAAACCACTTCCAAAGGCATTTTACAGGAGTATGCAATGAATCAGAAGCGTATCGTCATAGTAGGCGGAGGATACGGCGGCGTTCACGCCGCGAAAAAACTGTCAAAACAGTTCAAACGCAAATCAAATGTGAAAATCACCTTGATCGACAAAAAGCCTTATCACACTCTGATGACCGAGCTCCATGAAGTAGCCGGAGGCCGTGTCGGTCCTGACGCCGTAAAGGTGAGTTTTAAAAAGATTTTCGCTGCGCGGAATGTGGAGTTTTCCCTCGATACTGTCAAGGATATCGATTTCGAAAACCAGCGTGTCATAGGCGATCATTACTACAGTTATGACTATCTTGTCCTTGGAACCGGCGCCCAGCCCAATGATTTCGGCATAAGCGGTATCAAGGAACACGGATACACCCTCTGGTCCATGGAAGACGCGATCCGCATCCGGTCCCATACGGAACGGATGTTCATTGAGGCATCAGAAGAGCGCGATCCGCAGAAACGTCAGGAGATGCTGACCTTTGTCATCGCCGGCGCGGGATTCACCGGGATTGAAATGGCGGGAGAACTCCTTGAGCGCAAGGGATCCCTGTGCAGACAGTATGACATAGACCCGGAGGATGTTCGCATTTTCATTATAGAAGCCTTGAGCGAGGTTCTTCCCATGCTGACCAAAGAGCAACAGGAAAAAACCATCGCCTATCTGAAGAAACAGAATGCCGAAGTAGTGCTCAATTCCAAAATCACAAAAGCAACGGCCAGCGAAGTGCACATGCATACCGGAAAGGTCATAAACTCACGGACCCTCATATGGACCTGCGGCGTCTGGGGTACCGATTTCGCCGCGTCGCTGAAAATTGAGCAGGGCCATGTCAACAGACAGCGCGTGAACGAATTCATGCAGTCTCCAAGCCATGAAAACGTTTACCTTGTCGGCGACATGATCTGGTACCTGGAAAACGAAAAGGCTCTTCCCCAGATCGTTGAAACAGCCGTACAGACCGCCGATGTGGCAGCAGCCAACATAATCCAGGATATCACCAAAAAAGGCGAGAAAAAGCCCTTCAAATCCAATTATCACGGGCATATGGTATCCGTCGGCGGCCGCTGGGGACTCTCCAACAACATGGGGCTCAAATTCTCCGGATTTATCGCCCAGGGAATAAAGCACCTGATAAATGTCATTCACCTTTTCGGGCTTGCCGGCGTAAACGCCGTGTGGGGCTACCTCCAGCATGAGTTCCTTTCCGTAAAGGACAAGCGCTCCATCATCGGCGGTCACCTGGCCGCGAAAGTGCCTGTGTACTGGGTAGCCGTACTGAGGGTCTTCCTCGGGGCAAAATGGCTGTACGAAGGTATAAAGAAAATCATCGACGGCTGGCTTGATCCGGCGAACATCTACATCGTGCAGATGGAAGGCGTGTCTGCCGCTTCTGAATGGGGAGAAACAGCAGCGGAAGAAACCGCCCAATGGGCAGCACCTCTTCTGTCGGAACCTTTGGGTATCTATAACTGGATCGTCGATACCTTTGTCATGTTGAATCCATACCTGTTTCAGGCGGGGATTGTCATTGCAGAGATCGCTCTCGGCCTGGCTTTTATCGGCGGGCTTTTCACCTTCCTGGCGGCAGCGGCGTCCATTGGCCTGTGTATCATGCTTATCATCGGCGCCATGGCCGGAAGTGAG
Source organism: Spirochaetales bacterium (assembly GCA_016935695.1). Taxonomy (GTDB): domain Bacteria; phylum Spirochaetota; class Spirochaetia; order JC444; family Marispirochaetaceae; genus JAFGQL01. The sequence goes on along the minus strand of JAFGQL010000022.1, from coordinate 4,443 downwards.
ATTCTCTGGTATCTGGCAGCCGCGGTAGTCATGCTCGGCGGCGCGGGAAAAGGTCTGGGTCTTGATTACTGGGCAATGCCCTTTTTCAAGAAAATCTGGAACGGCACCAAACTGGCCAAAAAGACCTACCTGTATATTGGAGAGCCGGAGGATTAAGCGTACTTTGAAAACAGACCAAGAACTCTGTCCTTGGCTGCCGGACGCCCTGGCAGAACTTCAAGAGCAGCTCATACAATCGGTACAGGACATGCCCGGCGGCTACAGGCACAGCGTGGAAACATTGCTGTCCGCCGGAGGGAAACGCCTGCGGCCCAGGCTTGTCCTGTTGTGCGGCAAGCTGGGCACGCCGGACATGGACAAACTCATCCGCATGGCGGCAGGTATCGAGCTTTTACATACCGCGACCCTCATTCATGATGATATGATCGACGGTGCCGAAACAAGGAGAGGAGTGCCTTCTCTCCAGTCGGTATTCAGCGCCCGCCAGGCGGTTCTGTCAGGGGATTTCCTTCTGGCGAAAAGCATGCTTCTGCTGCATACAGTACTTGGCGGCGGGTCCTCGGGAGACTTTCTAAGGGGCATACTCCACATCTGCAAAAGCGAGCTCCTGCAGCACGCTTCCCGGTACAGTGTGAGGGTAAGCTACCGCAATTACTACCGGAGGATCGCGGGAAAAACCGCGGCCCTCTTTGCCCTGAGCTGTTACTGCGGCGGAATGGAAAGCGGCCTGACCGGGCCGCACATCGAAAACCTCAGGCGCTACGGCTACAACCTCGGGATGGCCTTCCAGATTACGGATGACATTCTGGATATCACCGGTAATGCCAGGATTCTCAAGAAGCCCGCAAGCCAGGATATCCGACAGGGTATTTACACCCTCCCGCTGCTTCTGGCCATGGATAGAGACCCGTCGGCGGCCGCGACGGTTTCCAGGTACGGGAAACACCGAAGGTCGCTGCCGGCGGCAAAGCTCACCCGTATACTGAACCGAACTCACGCAGTTGAAGAAGCCTATGAAGAAGCGGACCTCCGCCTGAAACGCGGACTCGCCGCTCTCGAAAATCTGCCGGAATCAGCTGAGCGTACCTGTCTGGAACAGTTGATCACCTCTCTGTCGGCAAGACGCTTTTAGGCTGGCATTATGCCGGAACAGGTTTTTTCTTCTCAACAGGCTGCAAAATATGGTATAGTAGGCCTTATTCTGGGTAAAGGATTCATACAGTGGATATTTCAAGAAGTCTGAAAACCCTGTGCATCAAAGCCCTGACGGAATCCATGGACACAGGTACGATGACCCATGTGGCAAAGGAATTCTTCCCATGGTACAACCTTAATGAGCGCATGGGGTTTCCCTCAAGCCTCTGTGTCCCAAATGTCGATGCCGCCAGGCAGATTATCACCGATATCAGTGCCAATGAAATGCTCATGGACTTTATCCTCCTGCTGGTCAAAATAAACGACCAGGGGTTAAAAGGCAGAAAAATTCACATTGCCTACCTGCGGGAAATAATCAGGGAAATTTACAACCAGGGATACGTGTTCGATAAGGAAAACGGTATTTTTCTGGAAAATCCCCGTGTCCGCAAAACACGGAACTGGGGGATTCTTACAAAAAGCAAGGAATATACCTTTACGTTTTTGCGCATCGATATTGAAAACAGTTCCCGGCTTGTCAAAAAATACACAAAAAATGCCATCCACAGCGTGTATGCGGACCTGAGAAACATGGTCCAGAACGCCGTGGAGACCAGAAACGGACGAATCTGGGCCTGGGAAGGGGACGGTGGCCTTGCCAGTTTTTTTTACGGTAAGCGCGATTACGCCGCCACTCTTGCCGCCATGGAAATACTTCACGAGCTATTTCTGTATAACCGTCTGGACAGCCCTATCGATCAGACGGTTGCCGTCCGCATCGCAGTACATTCAGGCCGCTGTGAATACCTGGTTGACGACACCGAACTGAAAAAAGCGGATCCTGTAAAAAAGATAATGGACGTTGAACAAAACCACACACCGGCAAACCACGTCACTATTTCCGTGGCAGTGCGGCAGATGCTCGACAGCATACTTGCCAACCAGTTTAAAGCGCTTCCCCAACATGGGAACGGTTATTTCAGCTACACCCTGGAGCTTGCGCAATGAGCTCAATTATTGTCATTTCCGACAACCCGGACAAACTCCCGTTCCTCTCTTCCCTCAAAGACATCCATTCAGTCGCTGTCCGGAACACGAAAGGTTACAAACCCTTCCTCGAACAAGTATCGGGACATTTTTTTGCATACTTTGACTATTCATCATTTACCGTAAGGCAGAAAACCGCATTACTGAAATTCCTGAAAGAGCAGGATTTTTTTGAGTACGGTATTCTCGATCCCCTGAACGAAGTACAGGATCCCGCAAAGCTGTTTCATGACGGCGCATCGGATTATATGGGGAAAAATCTCGTAAAATCCGCGTTGCCCAAAGAACGGCTGTCCGATGCCCTGAGTTTTTACCACACTGAGGAAGCACAGGAAGACGATGACGGCAGGGAGTATTCCTGGAGCGACATATCCCCGGGTAACGAGTATCCCTTTATCATGCTTTTTGCGGAAATAGACATACTTCCACAATGGAAAACAAAATCAGGCAAGCATCTCATAGAAAATGTGGTGAACCAGTTTTACGCCCATATAAGCCGGGTATTTGAACCCCTTGGCGGAAAAATGTGGATCACCACCGATTCTGGCGGGCTGCTTCTGTTTCCACGCAACACAAGCAACAGCGGTATCGTAAGGGAATGTGTCAGATTGATGCTTAACCGCGCCCTGATCTCCTGTGAAGTCTACAATTATGATGCACTGATCACCTACCGGCTTTCCCTCACATCAGGAGAAACCGAATACCAGGCCGCAGGGGATACCGGCACCCTGATCTCCGACTCGCTGAACTTCATTTTCCATCTTGGCCAGCGCTATACGCCGAAAGGCAGCCTGATCATTACGCAGGACCTTCAAGGACTCATCCCGGAAGGATTAAGCGATCTCTTTGTCCCGGAGGCACTATTCCAGGGGAAACAAACCTACAGGATGCTCTCTCCATCACCCTGAGAGCCTTCTCCTGTCTGCACAAAAAAACCCGGAGCGCGGTAACGCCCCGGGTTTAGTCCCCTCTTCAGTATATGCAGTTAAAACAAGTCCTGGTTCATTTCGACAAATGTATCGACAATGAGAGTTGTTGCTTCGGACACAAGGTTTTCCTGCTCTTCGGCACTCAACGACAATGGACATACCACAATTTTGTAAATCGGCGAAGTCCGCTTCAACGGACCTTTGTCGAACTCTATGCTCTTTTCCACTTCCATGTCGTGACGCAAAGCACAGCCTTCTTCCTTTACGCTTTCCGGGACGTCTTTCCGCAGACCAATACTTGTGTACTCAATCTTTCTTCCGTCTTCGGTCAAAGGTCCGATAGAGACAAGGGATCCGGAATAGGTCAATGCCAGGGCTCCCCGCTCATCATCCTTTTCAAAAGTTCCTACTTCGTCCATACCCATGTCGATCATCTTTGTTTCAAAAACATCCAGTTTCTCCGTCCAGCTGGTCGCCAGGGCATCTACTGTTTCCTGATCTTCGGAAAGACCGAAAGATTTTGCGACGAACTGCAGGTGTTTCTGGATGTTTTCCGGTATTGCCGGGTGTAATTCTGTCATACGTTACTCCTTGTTTACCGTTTCCGCGTGGGCGGGCCCATGCCCGTTATCCGCACAACGGCTGTTTCGGTTGTTATACCTTTATAGTTACCAGCACAAGGGTGGTATTGGTATATGCCCTTTGGTATAATTGGATATTATGTGATAAGTAATGGAGTAACATGAAGGAATACCAGTGGTACCTCCAGGGGAGGCTTGCCGACAACTCACCCTGGATCGTCCCCGTCAATAAAGCGACATTCTCCATCGGCCGGAACGAAAACCAGGATTTGATTTTACCGTCAAACAGTGTTTCCCGGTCCCATGCCTGTCTTCATATGCACAGGGACGAGCTGTACATCGAAGATGCGGGATCCAAAAACGGCACATTCCTGAACGGCTCCAAGCTGCAGCTGAAATCGGTACTCCGCAACAAGGATATTCTTGAAATAGGCGGATACGAGTTCACGGTTTTGCAGAAGCCCAAGGGGGCCTCGGAGGCCGAGTTTGACAAGACCGTGCTGAACAGCAAAAAAAGCCACAAGGACAGTTTCGCCCTTCGGTATGGACTTTCACACCGGGAGACTGAGGTATTGTACCTGCTTTTAAAAGGAAAAAAAGTCCAGGATATTGGCGAAAAACTGTTCATAAGCCCCGGAACCGCAAAACTCCACACCCTGAATATTTACAAAAAGACCGGCTGCCACAGCCGGGTGGAACTGATGGCCCTCTGTCAGGGTCCCACAAAAACCTGAGCAAAGCACAAAAAAAAG
>JAFGQL010000021.1 GCA_016935695.1 Spirochaetales bacterium | reverse complement strand
TGCAATGTACCCGTAGATTGTCAGCTTTGTGTTGATATCCTTGTCACCATCGATCAGATCAACCTGATGCCCCTGTGATTCAAGTCCTTTCGCAAGCCCCCTGGAAACTTCGACTAAACGCCCCCGCTGGCCGCCTGCAAAATACACAACTGCTATTCTCATGTCACCACTCTCTTTGCATCCCCTCCCCGGAACATGACACAATTCTCATGCCGTTCATCCGAAGTTCGGTTTTTCGTTAACATTCCCTATTGGGAATCCTCATTCTGGTCAGTTTCTGACGATTGATTCCACCATTCGACGCTTTCCGTCTGGTTAGCGCGGCGGGCGGCGCCCTCTACATCACCTACTTCCTTTGATCGGTTGATCCAGGCAAGGGCAAGGGAAGAGACAATGAAGATAGTTGCCAGAATCGAGGTGAATCTTGTCAGAACATTGCCTGACCGCGATCCGAAGGGCGTCGTACTCCCTCCGCCGAACAGGCCACCAAAACCTTCACCCTGATCGTCCTGAATCAGTACAACAGTAACAAGTAACAATGAAGTAATCACGAAGATCACCAGTAATAAAATAGCGATTATTGACATTGTGGTACCACTCCTATGAATCAAACCTGGCGATGGCGGTAAACGACGCGCTGTCCAGGGCGGCTCCGCCCACTAAAGCACCGTCTATATTATCCATGGCCATAAGTTCTTTTGCGTTATCCGGTTTTACCGATCCGCCGTACTGGATGAGCATTGCGTCTGCGGCTGCCTGTGAATACAGGGCTGCGATTTTTTTACGGGCTGATGCATGAATTTCATCTGCGTCTTCAGGTGTTGCGGTTTTTCCGGTACCGATAGCCCACACAGGTTCGTAGGCAATGGTAATACGTGGAAGCTTGTCTTCACTGATACCCGACAGACCTTTTTCGAGCTGTTCATTCACGACAGTCTCAGCCTTGCCCGCTTCCCGCTCTTCCAGGGTTTCCCCTACACAGAGAATAACTTCAAGACCGTGAACGAGGGCCAGCTTAACCTTTTCGTTGATGAACGCGTCGCTTTCTTTGTATATGATGCGCCGTTCACTGTGGCCGAGAATCACGCAGCCGACACCGAGGTCTTTAAGCATCACAACCGATACTTCACCGGTGTGGGCCCCTGATTCTTTATTGGACATATTCTGTGCACCGACCAGAATGTTTGACCCCTCCGCGGCTTTAACCGCCGCGTCAAGGGCAGTAAATGGAGGTGCGACCAGAACCTTATGTGACACGCCCTTCAGGCTGTTTTTCAATTCATTGATGAGCGAAACCGTTTCACCCACCGTTTTATGCATTTTCCAGTTACCGGCAATAAAATAAGATCTCATTTACTTCTCCTCAAGTGCTACAATACCAGGCAGAATTTTGCCTTCCAGGAATTCCAGGGATGCCCCGCCTCCGGTGGATACATGGTCCACCTTTGGAGCGAATCCGAATTTATTTATTGCAGCAACCGAATCGCCGCCGCCGACTACCGTAGTTCCCGCACATTCTGCAACCGCTTCGGCGACCGCAAGGGTACCCGTTGCAAAGGCATCAAACTCGAATACCCCCGGAGGGCCGTTCCAAACGACATTTTTCGCCGCTTTTACAAGCCCTACAATGTGAGCAATGGTTTTAGGACCGATATCCATGCCCATCATACCCTCGGGAACATCCATACCGTCGACAGCTACCGGTGACGCCGTGGCGCTGAATTCCGAGGCAACAACATGGTCTTTCGGAAGAACAATCTCCACTCCCATTTCTGCCGCTTTTTTCAAAAGTGACTCAGCAACATGTATGTAATCCTCTTCCATAAGGGACGTCCCGACCGCATGGCCCATGGCCTTCAGAAAGGTGTACGCCATTCCGCCGCCAATAACAAGGGCTGAACATTTTGGCAGGAGTGATTCAAGCACGGCGATTTTCGTTGATACTTTTGCCCCGCCGATGATGGCGACAAAAGGTTTTTCCGGATTATCCAGAAGGGGCGAAAAGAATTTCACTTCCTTTTCTATTAAGAACCCTGCGGCGCTTTCCAGGTAGTGGGCAACGCCTTCCGTTGAAGCATGGGCCCTATGAGCGGTTCCGAATGCATCGTTTACGTATACATCACCAAGAGACGCAAGGGATTTAGCGAAGTTCGCATCGTTTTTTGTCTCTTCGTTATAAAATCGTACATTTTCGAGAACCATAACTTCCCCGCCCTTCAGAGCGGCGACCATGTTCTCGACCTCGGGGCCAATACAATCCGGTGCCAGTGAAACCGGGGTGCCTAACAGATCGCCAAGTCGTTTTGCTACAGGAGCAAGGGAGAATTCAGGTTTTTTCTCACCTTTCGGGCGGCCCATGTGGCTCATAATGATGACCGAAGCCCCCGGTTGTTTCAGAATATACTGAATTGTCGGCAGAGATGCCTGGATACGGGTATCATCAGTGATGGTGCCGTCCTTAATAGGCACATTGAAATCTACACGGATCAAAACCTTTTTATTCTGTAAATCAAGATCCTTTACCGTACGTAATGCCATGATAACTCCTCATTGACTGTTATTTTTTTACGGATGAACGTATAGGTTTTCTACAGTGTATGCACTATATGACAAAGCATAATCTCTGTCAATGAAAGGGCTTAGCCTAGGGGACCTGCAGTATGTCCCGGTATAGTTCGTCGTGGGGAACGCTGTCCCGCGGGGTCTGTGTTTCCTTTTCTCCCGGAAAAAGGACCATGTCGCCGGGATTGATCAGGTCAAAAAAACTCCTCTTTTTGACCACTCCCCGGGAGAGGAACTCATCAGTTTCCTCCACCGTAAAGGTGCCGAGTACATCGTTCTCGGTCCAGGTAAAACCGATCCGCTCTTTACTGAGAGCAATCCTGTCCTGTCGCAGAATTACATATTCCTGTCCCTGTTCGGCTCCGTGAAAGCTGCCGAAATCGGCAATGCCCTCATCGAATTTTCTGTCAATAAGGGTGCCGCGGAGGGGGAAGGCATCTTTCATATACTGGCCCAGACGATCAGCGCAACCCGCGATGCGGTCATTACCCGTTCTGAAAATAGAAAAATGATCCAGTTTCCTTCCGGTCGCACTTGTATAGATATCCCCTTTTACCGCGAAGCTGCGTTCTTCCTCGTTAATGGTGAGGAGCAGAAAATAGTCGGTACCCTGTTCCCTGGCTGTCTGAAACACAGCGCTGAAACTGCCCGAATATGCGCTGCCTTCGTGAACAGTGACATGGGGGATACCCGTAATCGCGGAAACAAGATACCGTGATAAAATATCCTGGGCATTATAGTGGACCCCGCTGGAAGTTGCGGGATCATAGGCGACAAGAACCTGGTATGTTTTCGGTTGCATCTGGAACTGGTTTATCTTCCACCGCTGTGCGAGAGTGTCAGACTGCATACTGCGCTGAATTTCAAGCTCGTCAAGAATGTCCACGCCGTCAGCGCCCTCTGCCTCCAGAACTTCCAGCTCGTTCAGGTATTTACCAAGAAACCCTTTAATCCGGTACAGGTTGGCGAACCCGCGCCGTCCCTCGATGGAATAGGGATTCAGGAGCAGACCGCGGCGGTATTCGTACAATGCCTGGGAAAGAAGATACTTCCCTTCCAAAAGCCCGGCCTTCTGAAAATGAAAGGACGCGGCATCCCTGCGAACAGGATCTTCCAGATCGGTACTGCGGATCAGGATATCCTCGAGGGCTATTCTGGCCATTTCATTGTCACTTTGAAGCCTGAAAACCCGATGAAGAGACGTGAGGGCCTCATCAAGGCGTCCAAGGCGGTCGTATGCGATACCCAGAGTATACCACAACTCGGGATTGTCCCTCTGGCTGGATACCATTCCCTCCAGCAGGGACACCGTCTGTGCGTATTTTTCCTGCTTCAGAAATATCCTGGACATAAGAGCGAGGGCTTTCTGGTCTCCCGGTTGAAGGTTCAAGGCCAGGGTAACGTGATACTCAGCTTCCTCATACCTGCCCAGCTCCACATAATGACGGCCGGCAATATACCGAACCGAAGCTTCAGCAGGATGATACCGTAAAGCGGCTTTGATATAGTCTTCGGATACTTCTGATTCATCCAGGGCATCATAAAGGAGAACGAGGGACAAGAGGGCGCGGCGATTGTCAGGAAGTTTTTTCAATGCGTCCTCAAACCGGTATATGGCGTTCTTGACCTTTCCATGTGCAACGTCAAGTTCTGCAAGACCGAACCTGGCGTCAATCTGATTGGGAACCTCGCTGAGAACGGTATTGAATTCCGCTTCCGCGTCTACGAACCGTCCCAGGCCTATAAGCGCCCGGCCCTTGAGACTGCGCAGATAATGGTTACCTGCATCCAGGTTCAGGCCTTTGTCGATAAACAATAACGCGTCGGCATATTCGCCCAGACCGAAAAAGGCTTCACCCATTCCCTGGAGGGCATCAAAATAGTGGGGGTTTGCGGTAAGGGCGCTTCTGTACCATTCAATTGCCCGGTAGTAGTTACCTGCCCCCTGGGCGGCTTCGCCTTGACGGAACAACTCCACTGGCGACTGGGCGGACACGTGCCATCCGAAAACCAGTAACAGCAAGAAAAAATAAATGCTCTTTCCGAAACGGTCAGGCACTGTTCTGACTCCGGAACATCACTTTGACAGACTTTATTTTATGCCCTTCGATTTCCTGTATCACGAAATCGATGTGTTTATATGAAACCTTTTCGAATTTAACCGGAATTTTCCCAAGGAGGTGGAAAACAAACCCGCCGAGAGTGTCAAATTCATCTTCTGGAAGACCGAGCTTCAGTTCTTCGTTCAAATCCTCCAGATTGATCCGGGCATCACACAGGAATATTCCTTCTCCGAGCTCTACAATGTCCTCGCCTTCATTATCGAATTCATCCTGAATGTCGCCGACAATTTCCTCAATTATATCCTCAAGGCACACAATTCCGCTCATGCCTCCGTATTCATCGACAGCAATAGCAATGTGAACCCTTCTGCGTTTGAATTCACGCAGCAGACTGTCCAGCCGCTTTGAGTCAGGTACAAAATAGGGTTTTCTGATAATGGCAGAAATATCAATAACCTGTTCACTGAGCATGTACCGGAGAAGATCCTTTGCGTACAGCACACCAATCACATTGTCAATTGTGTCTTCATACACAGGAACCCGGCTGTGACCGCACTGGGTCAAGGTCTCGATCAGCTCGGGAACCGGCGTATCTATGGACACAAACACCACGTCAATCCTGGGAACCATTACTTCTTTCACGGTTGTCTCGGCAAGTTCAACAACACCCCGGATCATGTCCTTTTCTTCAATATTGAGGGTGTTGAAGCTTTCTTCTCTCGCCTCGACTCTTCCGCCGAATATCTTTTTTAAAAATCCTGACCCCATGTTATAGAATTTTAACTCCCTTCACACATTGTAATATATCTTCCTGAAGAACCAGCATAGCCTCAGTGTGGTCATTTGTCCGATGATCCATGCCTTCGAGGTGCAGTATTCCATGTATCAGTAATCGTTTCAATTCATCATCCTCTGTCACACCGTATTCGGCCGCGTGGGCATGTATATACTCAATCGAGATTACAATATCCCCTGCTGGAACACTTCTCCCTTGGACCGAGACTCCATCGCCTTCTAACTGGCAAAAGGTCAATACATCGGTCGGAAGATCCTTTTCCCGGTAGTCTCTGTTCAATGTCTGTATCATATCATTGCTGCAGAAGAGAATCGAGACCTCCCAATTGCGTATTCCACGATGACGGAGCACCCGTTCAACATACCTTCGGCACCGTCGCGCGAAAGGTACAGGAGTGCCTTCTTCGGCAGATATTTCAATCCTGTTCATCGCCGTTGGCACTCCTGACTTTGTCTTCTTTCATATCAGGGTATTCTATCCGTGAGTGAAAATGCCCGGCAAGGATCTGCACAAAGGTGTTTTTGATAATCTCCAGGTCTTTGAACGTCAAATCACAATAATTCATCTGCCCCGAGGTAAACCTGTCCATAATATGTTTCCAGATGAACTTTTCCAGTTTCGCCACTGTCGGCTTCTTCAGTGTCCTGCTTGCGGCCTCGATGGTGTCGGCAAGCATAACGACCGCTGCTTCCTTGCTCAAGGGAGGACTTCCTGAATAACTGTAATCTTCGGGATTGACATTCTGCTGGTCGTCGTTGTCTTTCAGGGCCTCGGAATAAAAATAACTGATCAGACCGCTTCCGTGGTGCTGCTCAATGATATCAATAACCGCCTGGGGCAATGACAACTCCCGGGCTTTTTCCATACCGATTTTTACATGAGACTTGATTACCGCTGCGGAAAGGCTGGGTTTTAGCTCATCATGTTTATTTTCATTACCTGCCTGATTTTCTATGAAATATTCTGCCTGGTCAATTTTTCCTATATCGTGGTAGTAAGCCCCTACCCGTGCAAGAAGAGGGTTCGCTCCGATTTCCCTGGAAGCCGATTCCGCGAGGTTGGCGACGGCAACACTGTGGCCGTAGGTCCCCGGCGCGAGGGTGATCATCCGTTTGAAAAGCGGTGTGTTTAAATCCGAAAGCTCCATGAGCCGGAATGGCGTAGGTACATTCATCATGTGTTCAAAAAACGGCAGCAAACCCAGATTGAGGATTCCGCAGAGAAAACCGTTCAAAGCGGCAATGCCTGCGGAGGTTAAAAGTGCGCCTATAGGGAACTGCCCGAAAATACCTATGAACACCATCAGGGCTGCATCCATTGAGGCGAGTAAAAAAGTCGCCCTGACAAGATCCAGCCGTTTTTCGGCGTTTACCACAAGGTACGTGCCGATAACGCCCGACAAAAACGCGTATAAAAAAGAGGCCAGCGGATTCTGTTCAACAAGGAGGTGAGCGAAACTCAGTGCGAGGGAAAGCATAATGCCAACACGGGGACGAATGAGTATGGACACGAGCATCGCTATGAGACTGGTGGGTAGAATGAGGGCAACAAACCGGTATTCCTGTATAAACGTCAACTTCTGTGAAACAATCATGAGTACTGTATAGGTAAAGGCAAGCCCCAGCACAAGGTACTTTTCGGGAACAGTAAGTTTACGCTCGGTCATGGGAGGCGATAACAAAACGACGGCGAGTAACAGGATCCCAAAAACAAAAAGGCCGGTACCGAGGATTCCGTAGGTATTCAATGCAAAGGAATACGAACTGATAGCCTTTACATGTTTCATGTCTTCCGGAGTTACAATAAACCCTTTTCTGATAACCACGTCGCCTTTGGACAGTTTTACCAGCACTGGCTCAACTTCACGCAGAACCCGCTCCCTTGCCATTTCCGTCCGGTCCTGATTGTAGAACCCGTTTTCCCTTTTGAACTTATTGCAGATCATGCCGAGGATGTGGGCATAATTCTGCGTATAGCCTTTCTCTGTGGCAATTTCGATGGCAATATCCTGTACCTTATCGGGAAGGTACAGCTGATCCCGATGCACCACATCATGAACCTTGCTCCCCTGCTGCCACCGCCAGATGTCGATGAATTCGTCTGCCGAGTTATCGGGTATGGAGAAAATTCCGTATCCTTGAATCTGCTGCAGGATTTCCAATGCCGGACTGAATCCTCTTGAAAGGAAGGGGAACATTCTTACAGCTTCTTCTTCCGTAAATACTTGGGGAACCCGTTTCTGCAGCTGAAGATGAAATTCCTTGGGGGTCAGACGATCGTTGTGTATCTCGTCCACACCTGCAAGAAAGGAGCCAAGGTTATCCATGGCCTTCTGGGTGACTTTTTCGTCTATCTCGTATATTGGATACACCAGCTCCAATTCAGCCTGTTCCTTGACCCGGGTCGCTTCTTCATCAATATAGGTGATATCCTGATAGAGTATCAGGTCCTTCTCCGCCACCTTACCCGGTTCATATACAGCAAGAGCCGACTTGGAATACATGTTGCCCAGCTGGGAAAATGAAACAGACAGGACAAAGACAATGAGAAAAAACAACACCAGCAACAGCACTATGCGTCGCTGCTCCCGTGGACTGGCAGCCACGGTACCGATTATCCGGCCAAGCCGGGTCCGTTGTTTAGCTTTTGTTTTCATAAGCATGTATGATTTTTTGCACAAGAGGATGGCG
>JAFGQL010000141.1 GCA_016935695.1 Spirochaetales bacterium | reverse complement strand
CATCCGACTCTGTCGGCCTTATTCACAGCGCCCGTGCAGTGTCCTTTTTTTAAGTCTAGCATTTTTGCTGATTTCATAACCTGCTCCATGATTTTTTCTATACTTTGCGCAATTTAATGGATAAAATGTAAGCTCCAGTAAGGGTCTATTTTGCCTTATCAGTAAAACCGGCGGCGCAACTGTGCCCCTCCCCTCAAAGAACAACTGTATCTGCAAAGAAAGCAGAGTTACGGGATATAATAACCCTTGACGGAAAAAGGACCTTATATGGATCACAACCGGAAAGAAACCCTTTATGACGAAATAACCCAGAGAGTCATTACTCTTATAAGCCAGGGAATACTGAAACCCGGAGAAAAAATTCCCTCTATACGCGAAATGAGTACAAAGCTCGGGGTGAGTATCAATACGGTCAAGGAATCTTATTATCAGCTGGAGAACGACCGCTATATCGAGGCGGTGCCCCAATCAGGCTATTATGTCTGTACCCAGCTTCCCCCATCGAGTACCGGCCATAATCGGCAAGACCCCGTTGAGGGGCTCAACCCAACCCGGGTAAGCCTTTGCGCACTTTACGGGGCGTTCAAGGAACGGAATATTTGCGCGCCCGGGGCTGAATTAGGTATCGCGGCGATAGACCCGAAATTATGGCCTGCGGAAAAACTCTATAAATTCTACCTTGACGCATTAAAGTGCAGCATGAAAGAAATTATGGACTATTGTGTTGCTCCGGGGCTGCGGAATCTCCGGGAACAGATCGCCCTGTTCTCTATGAAAAACGGCATCAACGGCAGCGCTGACGACTACATCATCACAGAAGGCTGTTCCGAAGCCCTCTATCTTGCTCTGTCGGCGGTACTCGAGAAAGGTGACACCATCGCGGTGGAAAGTCCTATTTATTTCAACCTTTTGCATCTGTGCGATATGCTAAAACTGAATGTTGTCGAAATACCTAGCGACGCGGAAAGGGGTATCAGCCTGGAAACTCTTGAGTTTGTCCTTGAACACCACGACATAAAAGCGGTACTGGTCATATCTGCGTTTTCTAACCCCAGCGGGGCGTTGATGAGCACGGAAAAAATGCGGGCCCTTGTGGACCTTACTGCCCGGCATGGCGTACCCCTCATAGAAGACATGATTTACTCAGAACTGTATTATGACGGAAAACCGCCTCAATCGTGCAAATCATTCGACCGCAGCGGCAACGTTCTGCTGTGCTCAAGCTTTTCTAAATTTTTGGCACCGGGAATACGTGTCGGGTGGATCAACCCCGGTAAATACCGGGAGATAATTTCCAAAAATAAAACAATCTTAAATATAGGAACATCTGTTCTGCCTCAAATGGCAGTAAGCCGCTCTCTCCAGGAGGGCGGTGTCGAACGCTACCTCCGCAATCTGCGGAAAACGGTAAAAACACAGGTGGAAACAATGCGCGCTACTATTCTGGAGACCTTCCCTGATGGAACAGAGGTCCTGATGCCGCAGGGAGGCTTCCTGTTATGGGTCCAGATGCCGGAAAAGGTGGATGCCAACAAGCTCTATGCCCAGCTTATCGGAGAGAACATCATAATCGCCCCCGGGTCCATGTTCACAATGACCGGCAAATACCCAAACTATATGAGGCTGAATGCCGGTTTCTGGAACAGCTCGATAGAGCACAGCCTGGAAATTATTGGCGGGTACGCCCGGTCCCAGATTCATTGTGCGTGAACAATACCGGAATACAGGATCAATCTACGCGTACAGGTAAAAGCCACATATTCAGATAAGGTCCAGCCGGTTCACTGTCTGATAGTAGTCCAGGTCTTCGAACACCCCTTTGGGTTCGAAAATGGTCATAATCCTCGGGTCAACCGCTTCCTTTATGGTAGATGAGATGGCGAGTCTGCCCTCTTCTGCCGCTTTTTTCTCCAGATGGGCCGCATAATTAATGACATCGGAAACGATACTGCCGGTGTCCGACATGAAACGGAGTTTCCCGCTGTGAAGGCCCAGCCGGAGGGTAAACTTTTCCGAAAGGGGCAGAACAGAGGTCATGTTGAAAAGCGGAAGGCTGCGGAGTATTTCAAGACCGCAGAGAAGGGCCCTTGTTTCATGGTCTTTAAAAGTGAAAGCCACAATACCGCCGTCGCCGGCGAAACTCCAGACCCTGCCGTCGCAGCTTTCTATTTTTGACTGTATGTACAGCCTGAGTTTGTAATAGAGCTTTTCCATGGCCCGGGTTCCGTACGTTTTGACAAGCCCGGAATTATTCACTATATCGAGACTCATGACACTGACCGAATACTCCTTCCCGTCCTTCAGGGAACCCCAGTTCACCAGAGCGTGGATGTCCCTTCTTGCATGAAGAATGCGTTTCCGCTGGAAATCGTACACCATGCCGGCCTTGGAAAGATCATTCAGCAAAGCCTCTATGCCTTCCACTTTGATAGGCCGTCCCAGGAGGGTTTTCTCGTCGAGCTCCGCAAGCATCTGTATCAGCTTGTCGGTGCAGTCATGCTCCCGGCAGGCCTCCACCAGAGCCGAAGCGCATTTTCGGGATGATAGAGTGATATGGGAGTTGGTACCGGTGGCAATATGGGAATCATACCCCTTGATGATGAGCTTGCCGATTTCATTTATCTCCGCCGGTTTGAAATTCGCCGAGAGCAGTTCTATCTGCTGATGTAAAAGCGATGGTTCGGTCATTAGGTCCCTTTACAGCTTCATGTTTGGAATGTTCAGTATACCCGCGTATCCCTGAGTTTTCAACTGATCGCCGCGGCAATGCGCCCACAGCCGATCTTCAATCATCTTTATCCATCACACGCAGGAGGAGATACTCCACCTCCCCTTTTTTGGTGAGAGGAATGATCACATCCCGGTAAAACTGCATGATCGCCTCGGGACTGACCCTCCGGCGCACCAGGGTATTGATATGGCTCTGGATGGTGTTCACCTTGGTTTTCAGGCGTATCAGGATCTGCTCTTCCACATCCCTTCTGGTAAGGAGGGCCTCCAGACCTGCCCGGTCTTCTTTGGCTATTAAATCACGGTATCGTGAACTGTCTGCCCTAAACTTGCTTTCCGCCACATAAAAGGCACCGAAATGAATTCTTCTGGATATGGACTGAAGGGCAGCCACATCCAGTTCTACGGCTGAGCCGTACTGTCCGTCATCCCCTTCCCTGCATATATGCGGCAGGAGGGACAGGTAGGCAGTCTTTATCTCAGCGGTAAGATTTATACAGTTGAAATCCTCGATATTCAAAGGGTATCCGTCGCTGTGGACCTGCCGTTTTACACCCGGTAATGTACCGCAAAAAGGACGTTCTTCCGGAACTGTAAAGCGGCCGAATTCGCTGTCCATCTCTTCCTGGCGCGTAAGCCGGATATCCAGCAGGCTGGTGTCCCCTCCGCCGGAAAACCCGCTCATTCCCGGTTCATAGACCGGATTGTTTTCACAGTATTGTCCCCTGTCGATCAGGCGGTGAATTATTGTTTCTTCAAGGCCTTCGAGTACCGCGGCGATTTCATTCAAGCTCATTTCCATGGTTCACCTACCATAGCATATTTTTGCAGGTGGATGGAAAAAATTCGCACTTGATCAGTACTGGCAGGAAAACCTTTTGTTCTAATTGATTTCTCCCTTGACCTGCACCGGCCAAACCACATAGGATTCGCCGTTATGTGAAAAACGCTTAAAATGAAAACCGTCAAGGGATGATCAGCCGGATGAAGGGCTGGGTCGCGGCGTACTGTAATGAGCCCAGGAGATGAAATGAACCACAACACCACACAGGGTAAACACGGTCATGCACACATCCTCAAGGGACTCTTTCGGCTTATGGATTCATACCGCCTTCTCTTTTTTGCCGCGGTGACATTCCAGCTTTT
>JAFGQL010000140.1 GCA_016935695.1 Spirochaetales bacterium | reverse complement strand
TCAGAAAATGAAGGTACAGGATGGTGAAGGGGCCGGATACAAGCCCGATGCCAAAACCTGCGTACGGCCCGGCGACTACACTGGACAGAATTACCGGCAGAATGAGGATGACAAAGGGATGGATGCCGGCAAGGGGAACGAGGACAGCAAGGACTGCGCAATACAAAAGCCAAATACCGGTTGTTGTATATATCTGTGCTGCTCTGCCACCCATGGAATAATTTTACACTGACTGTGAATAGAAAACAAGTGCGCGTTGACGCGGTAATAGACGTATTTCCGTATTTTCTTCAGTTATGGAACCTCGTTCAGACGGGAAACCACTGCCTGCGGTTGTTATTCGACTGACCTGGCGGGTTTTCCCTGGTTTTTGTGGGCAAACATTCGCCTGTCTGCGTCGTCGAACAGGTCACTGTAATCTGTATGTTTCTGCGGGTCGAACACTGCGTATCCGGCGCTCAAGGCCAGGGGGATCGGTTCGTTTTTCTGCCTGTTCCACTTACCGATATTGAACTGTATGCGTTTCAGGACGTGTTCCGCCACTTCAGGGTCGGCTGTTTCCAGGATAATGAGGAATTCGTCCCCGCCGTACCGGGCGATGGTATCGTGGATGGATACCGAGCGGGTAAGTATTACCGCGGCAGCCTGCAGGAACTCATCACCTTTTTTGTGGCCAAGTACATCGTTAATTGCCTTGAACCCGTTCAAGTCAATAACAATGAGGGTGAAGGGGCCTTTCTTTGAGTACTGGTCTATGCGGGTATAGACAGCCACCTCAAAATAATGCCGGTTGAGAAGTCCTGTCAGATAGTCCTGCTCGTTGTTTTTTACCTCCAGAAAGATATAGGTAATGAATACCGCAAGAACAAAAGAAGGCCACGCGGTAATGATTCCGTAGCGCATGAGCTGGAGGAGCGAGCCGGCCATGGGAAGCAGGGTATATGCAATTACGATGAGCAGGGTCCGGCGTTTTATCCGGTCGCGGTAATACAGCACCAGGCCAAAAGCGGGGAGGGCAAAGGAATAATTGGTAAAGGCATAGACAATCATTCCGGGGCCACGATGGTAATTGTTCAGTTCATCATGGTAAAAAATCCAGCCGGTAAAGGCTGAATAGACAAGAGCGGCGAGACCGATAAAAAAGGGAACCAGAAATAACAGGTGGGCGCCCAGGGAAAACCGTCTCTCTCTGAATATGGAAAACAGATACATGAGTCCAAGACTTACGGGAAGGGGCTGAAACAGGAAATAGATGTAGTTAAGGGTGTACAACAGTATCCGTTCGGTCTGAAAGGATACGTCCGTTTCCATCCTGCCGAGAGTGTCGGTAATCAAAATGACCAGAAGGCTTATTGCCAGAAGCATGCGGTAGCGGGCGGATAAGGGAAGATTCCGGTAATGGATAATGGTGTTGATGGTGATCACCAGGAGAATGATCCCGGAAAATATGTTGATATCAATCTGATTATACGCTTCCATATCCTGCCCTTATTGAATGTTTTTTTCTTGATAGCAATGTATGAAGCCAAGCGGAACATACTATATCATATTTTAAGGAGCATACACGAAGTTTTTATGGACAAAGTACAAAATAGCTCCCTATACTAAGGAATATGAAACGAAACATCATCGGATTCTGTGTACTGTGTTGTTCGATCCTGTCCTGTGTCGGCGGTAAAAGCGAAGCACCTGATCTGCAGATAGAAAAAGCCGCAGACGGCTTTCAGTTTACCGAAGGCCCGGTATGGGTTCAGGGCAAGGGCCTGCTGTTCAGTGATATACCGGCCAACAAAGTGTATTTGTATGTACCGGGACAGGGGACCTCTGTGTATCTTGAAAACTCCGGCAATTCGAACGGTCTGGCCCTGGACGGTTCCGGGAAGCTTCTCCTGGTTCAGCATGGTCTCAGGCAGGTATCACGCCTTAATGACGAAGGAGGGTTTGAAGCTCTTGCCGCTGCTTATGAAGGGCAGAAGCTCAACAGCCCCAATGATCTGGCCGTTCATTCAAAAGGCGCCGTGTTTTTTACCGATCCACCCTTCGGGCTCATGGATTCAGGGAAAAAAAGCGAGACAGGTTTTGCAGGTGTTTACCGCATTGATCCTGACGGAACACTTGTACTGCTGGACAAGGAACTCGGACTGCCCAATGGAATTACCTTCAGCCCGGATGAAAAAACCTTGTATGTGAATGATTCCCAAAAAAGGATCGTGTATTCATGGAACGTGAATGACGACCTCTCGGTTTCCGGTAAATCCGAGTTTGCCCGGATAGCCGCTGTCGGGTATGCCGACGGCATGAAAACCGATTCGGAGGGAAACCTGTATGTCACAGGACCCGGCGGCGTATGGATGTTTTCTTCTGCCGGAGAACTGATTCGGCATATTTCCATTCCCGGTCAGAACAGCGCGAGCAACTGCGCCTGGGGGGACGATGACGGAAAGACCCTGTACGTGACGGCTAATTACGCGGTCTACCGGATACGGTTTTAACAGACAGGAATCGGGTATGCTGGTCCTTCTGATATGTGCTGCGGCAGCCGTGGCCCTGCTGTGTATCGCAGCGGCTGACCGGGAAAAGACCGCAGTGAGCGATGATATCCGGGAGGCCCGGAATACCCCGTTCATCACCCTGAGCCAGGGAACAACTGCGTATCGTCTGACGGCACACCAGGCGGGTACAACTGTTGTGTGTGTGCACGGCGGTACCGTCCCGTCCTGGTCATGGAATCTGCTGCGCACCGTTCTGGAGAACGCGGGCTTCCGGGTATTGACCTACGACATGTACGGGAGGGGGCTGTCGGACAGGCCGGCCGTCACCTATGCCAAGGACCTTTACCTGTCCCAGTTGAAGGAACTTGTCGATACCCTCGGACTGGACAGACCCTTTCATCTGATCGGCCTTTCCCTGGGCGGCGCCACGGCGGTTAACTTTACCGCGGCCTATCATGAGTATGTGGATAAACTGGTCCTTATTTCGCCGGTGATAAATGACTTTCCTGCACCGGGAATATTCCGCATACCGGTAGTTGGAGAAATTGCAGCGCGGCTGTTCGGCGTATCGGTGATCACCAGACGGTTCAAAACTCTTGTTTCCGGAAATCCTGAGTTCTCAGGCTGCACGGCACTGTTTGATGAACAGACCCGGTACAAGGGGTTCCGACGTTCCCTTCTTTCCATGCTCAGACACGACGCCCTGGCCGATTACGATGAGGCGTACAAGCGGGTAGGCCTTCAGAACAGGGAATCCCTCCTTGTCTGGGGAACTGATGACACAGAGATCAGCGAGGCCATGATAGCCGACGTTCGCGCCTGTATCCCCTCGATCGGTTTTCACCCTGTGCCGGGGGCCGGACACGGGGTTTTGTTTGAACAGCATGAAGAAGTCAACACTGCCATCACCGCATTTCTTGTAAAATGATTGATTGGCTTTTGACCGGACGCAGATCATTACCACAACGAGTATGAAATCACGTCACGGAATATCCTCCAGTATGTGACGCCATCGTGTATGGTCCAATTGGGAATGCTTACAAGTATTTGCCATAACAACCTGTCACAAAATTTGCACACCAGACTGAAATGCATAATACTTTTAATGGACGATGCTCGGGC
>JAFGQL010000139.1 GCA_016935695.1 Spirochaetales bacterium | reverse complement strand
GCCCTGGCATACTCAAGCCCTCTCGGGCACCTGTTGCCAGTTATAACAAGATCTTTCAGGTCGTCCCGCTGCCATGAAACAGTGATATGGCAGCCTATCGGACAGGAAATGCACACCAGTTCTTTTTTCATCGTATCATTCCCCTTCATGTGATCGCCACCTCAATCCGGTCTTCAGGTGTACACGACCCAGTCTCTTTTTCATCAAGTTGCATGCGTATCATTTCCGACGGCTGCACATGAAGGAGTTTGCGCTGTTTAAGTACGGTGCCGTTTCGGCTTACAGTGAGCACACACGGGTTGGCCACAATAAGTGACCGTAAACTTATGCTGGTTTTCCGGCCCGGCCGCAGGGATTGGGGTACGGTATAGCGGACATTGGTACCGGAGATTATCCGCACCTCCTCTCCCTGGTCGTCTCCTTTGAGATACCGACCTACTCCCCTGGCGCACTCCTGCGCTTCCATGGCACAGTAGTCAACAAGATCGTGAATATGCAGCACATTGCCGCAGGAAAAAACCCCTTCCACGTTTGTCATAAACCGGCTGTCGACGAGCGCTCCCCGGGTTACCTTGTCCAGAACAACCCCTGCCTGCCTGGAAAGCTCGTTCTCCGGGATCAGGCCAACAGACAGCAGCAGGGTATCACAGGAAAGAAAAAAACTGCCGCCTTTCTCAAGGCTCCGTATCTCCACCCCGGTAACCCTGTCCCGGCCATAAACCCTGGACACTACATGAGAGAGATATAAGGGAATACGGAAATCATGAAGACACTGGACGATGTTGCGGGTAAGTCCGGCTGGATACGGCTGGATTTCCACCACACCAAGAACTTCCAAGCCCGTCCAGGTAAGCCGTCTGGCCATTATCAGTCCTATATCCCCCGATCCGATGATAACAGCCCTTCTGCCGGGGGAAATTCCTTCTATATTCAAAAGACGCTGGGCAAGACCGGCGGTAAAAATTCCTGCAGGCCTGGTCCCCGGTATAGGGATGTTGCCCCGGTTTCTTTCACGTGAACCCATCGCGAGTATTACAGCTCTTGCGCTTAAGGCAAGGGCACCTGCCGCCTTGCTGTATGCGGTGATGGCAAACCCGGCATCTTGTTTTTGAATATCTGTCACCGTAGCGGCGAGATATACCTGAATGAGGGGGTGCTCTTCCACCATCCGGTCGAGGCGCAGCGCGAATTCCGGTCCTGTCAATTCCTCATTGAAAAAACTCACACCGAATCCGTTATGTATGCACTGGTGAAGAATTCCGCCGAGACAGGGTTCCCGCTCTATAACCGCCGTTGGGAACCCCGCTTCCGCCAGAGTCAATGCGGCACTCATTCCTGCTGCCCCGCCCCCGATGACCACTACATCAGGCTGTAGTGCTTTCATTTCCCGCCTCCTTTGTTCACGGCCGGCAGTCTGCCGGTCACATACCCTGCGGCGCTTCCTTTCAGCTGGCTGCCGGAATTTCTTATTCCTTCCCGTGTAAGGAGTTTCATGATTTTGTAACTGCAGAAACCGCCCTGACACCGGCCCATACCTGCCCTTGTATAAAACTTTATGCCGTCCAGAGTCGTGTGGCCTTTTCTGATGGCGTCGATGATTTCGGCCTCGCTGACTTTTTCGCATCGGCACACAATCTCGCCGTAGGACGGGTCCCGGGCAATTGCCTCAGCGGCTTCCTTGTCATTCATGTCCCGCAGAGGTTTCAGATGTCCGGGTGACGCTGCTACGCGTGATTTCTCTGTCAGGACAAGGCCCGAATGTTTGATCAGTTCCTTCACATAGCCGGCTATAGCGGGAGATGCGGTGAGTCCCGGAGACTGTATTCCCGCTACCTGTACAAGGTGAGGGTTGATGTTCGACAGGGCGATGTAGAAATCATTGCCTTCCATGGTCGGTCGCAGCCCGGCAAAGGAGGTAATGACATCGTATTCGGAAATGGAGGGGACAATCCTCCGTGCGCTGGAAAAAATATGATGGAAGTTGTCTTCGGAGGTGGCTGTATCTTCTTTGTCCCCTACCTCTTTAGCGGTAGGCCCTGCCATGGTGGTGCCTTCTACGGTGGGAATGACCAGCATACCCTTTGAAACCTTACCGGGAACGGGGAACACGACCCGGGACGGGTGACAGGCGGCCATACGGTCAAGAAGATACTCCTCTCCTTTTCTGGGCCGTATCGTGAAGATTTCTCCGCCTAAGATGCGGGACACCTCATCGGCGAACAGCCCGGCGGCGTTGACCATACGGCGGCAGCGCAGACTGCTACCGTTTTTCCCCGTCAGGACCCATATTCCCCCTTCTTCCTGCCTGCCGCCCGTCAGCTCGAAACCGGTAAAAAAATCTACCCCGTTCAATTCTGCCGACTCCTTCAGCGCAAAGGCAAACCGGTAGGGTTCAATAATTCCGCCGGTTGGCGCATACAAGCCGCCGACAATATCGGGGTTAAGTTTTGGCTCCAGCTCATGAATGCGTTCGCGGCCGCACAGTTCAATTCCCGGCACGGCGTTTCCCACTCCCCGCGCGTAGAGTTCTTCCACCGTACGCAGCTCCTCTACCGAGAAAGCAACCACTATGATGCCGCAGCGCTTGAAGGGAAAATCGAGTTCCCGTTTCAGATCGTCGAACATGGCGTTGCCGGTGAGCTCAAGCCGGGCTTTGAGCATATCCGCAGAATGATGAAAGCCCCCGTGAATAATGCCCGAGTTGGCCTTGGATACCCCAAAGGATACATCCAGTTCCTTCTCTACAACAGCGGTGCGAATTTCATACCGGGACAAGGTATGGGCAATGGCAGTTCCCGTCACACCTGCTCCGATAATCACCACGTCATATACGATCCCGTCACGTTTTTGTGTATCATTCGGTTTCCTGTCCATATAATGTTGGTCCCCTTTTTGTATGCTGTCCGCCCGGTTTCTTTAACCCGGAACATCCCTGGTTCAGAGTAACGGCGCGAGTACCCTGAGTATTGAATCCCGGAGGCGGAAGGCCAGCGGATACCTGCCCACTTCATCTTCCGTCACCTGCCGGCAGTAACGGACATCCCGGTAAAACTGGTCTGCCAGTTCCCGGGC
>JAFGQL010000138.1 GCA_016935695.1 Spirochaetales bacterium | reverse complement strand
TCTAAAAACGTACTATTTTTGGCAGAGACGAGGATGAGAAATTTTGTAGCACCCGCAATCCAGCGCCAGGGCGCTGGATGAGGAAAGCGGGAAATTTCGAAGACGAAGTATATGACGACAAAGAGTAGTTTTTAGAGGTTCTCTTATGTAATCCATCTGCAGTAAATGAGTTTTGATATCAATAACACAGTGCTGTGCAAATCATAAAAAAGTGTTGCAATACCGGAATTTCCAATTTACAGTAATCTTTCAATTATGTACTTCTGGAGGAGATATGAAAAAACTACTATGTATCATCGTGCTAGCGGTCATTGCCCTGCCCTTGAGTGCCCAGGACTTTGACCGTTTCCGTATCGATGCGGGAGCAGGCCTGTCATTTGCCATGATAGACGGTAACGACCTCACAGACGATGAAGAGTTTGCCGATGCTGCGGGGCTCTTTTTGTCACTGCTTTCCCTGAGAGGCGGCTTTAACGGCACCTTCCGGTTTCATCTGACTGAAAGCCTCAGCGCCGGTGCTGAACTTGGTGTGTACACCATGTCGGTATCAGATACTGACGGCACCGGGAATTCCTATACGTTTATTGATATCCCGTTACGCGGGGTGGTACGGTTTGGCAAAGGGTCCACTTTCATCCAGGCTTTCGGGGGATACTACCTGTCAGTTGACAACCCGTTGTTCGGGGGTGTGGAAGCAGGCGGAAAACTCTCCCTCGGCGGCTTGTATGTGGCCGCGTCCTACACAATGGGAGATATCACCTTTATCCGCTATGAAATAGGCTACAACCTGGCAAACATTCTCTCTTTTTAACACGTCCCGCTTGTTAAAAGAAACTGAATAAAAAACTGTTCACCCCGCAAAACGGGCGTGAACAGTTTTTTTTTGCGATTTTTTTTTAAAACAAGAGGGGCTTTCGTCAACCAGAAGATTCGGCTACACTTTGCCATTATGAAAACTCCGGTATCAAGCAATCAATTGGATATGTTTTGCAGGCCGCCAGTCTCCCCTGTTCAGGACAATGAAATTCGCATATTAAAGGAAGCAGAATGCTTCAGTGTGGACGTAAAAAACCGCACAATCCCCTGTTACGCCTACGGTGAGGGGCCGGTGGTGCTGATGTGCCACGGATGGGGAAGCAGGGCCGGTCACCTGGCGCCAATGGCACGGCTCATTGCCCGAAAGGGTTTCCGAACCGTTCTGTTTGACGCGCCGGGCCATTCGTCTACCATGGTAGTGCCGGAACCCCAGACTTCTTCCATGTTTGAATTCGCCCTGGCCCTCACCGCAGTGGCATCACGGCTTGGCTCCATCGACACGATTATTGGCCATTCCCTTGGGGCGATGAGCGCCCTTTTTACTCTTACAAAAAGAAGGCATCTTAAGCATCTGGACCTCAACAGCAAAAAACTTGTCCTCATCAGCACTCCCGCCCGTTTCAGCCTGACTCTGCAGAGCTTTGGCGCCCATCACCGTCTTACCGCGGAAGACCAGACAGCCTTGAGAAAAGACCTTGAGCATTCCTACGACATGAAAGTTGACGAGTACGACTGTCTTGAGGCCCTTGATGAACTGCCACTACCCCATCTTGTCGTCCAGGATGAGGAAGATGAGTATTTCTCTCCCGACCAGACACTCCTTGCCGCTCCGCCGAAGGCCGACCGGCGGGTGTTCCGTACCCTTGGCTTTGGCCATGACAGAATACTCCTGCATCGGGATGCAGCCCGTGCCATAGGGGAATTCATACAGACGTACAACTCATAACAATAAGAAGGATACTATATGCCCGTTATCGACTTTCACACCCATATTTTCCCCGACGAAATAGCCCGCAAGACGGTAAAGAAAATGGCGGAGGAAGCCCGGGCAGCCCTTCACGCGCCGGGAACCTTGGACGGACTGCTTGAACGCATGGCTGCATGCGGTATTGACTATTCAGTAACCCAGCCGGTCGCCACCAGGCCTGAACAGGTAGAAAGCATCAACAACTGGGTAAACAGCCACCGGAATCAGAAGATCATACCCTTCGGCGCAATTCATCCCGATTATCCGCAGGTCGTTGACGAGCTTACCCGCCTACACCGGCTGGGATTCAAGGGCATAAAACTCCACCCCGATTACCAGGCGTTTTATCCCGGAGAGGAGCGCCTTGATCCTGTATACCGTACCTGCGCTGACCTGGGGCTCATCATCCTGTTTCACTCAGGAGACGACATCGGGCACCCACGTCCCGGCCATTCCCTGCCACGTCTTCTTGCCAAAGTGCATGAAAGGTATGCGGATCTTCGTCTTGTGTATGCCCATATGGGGGGCTACGAAATGTGGGACCAGGCCGAACAGTATCTTGCAGGCAGGGACGTCTACCTGGATACCTCCTACACCTTTCCCTTTTTACCGAAAGACCGGGTCATGGCGATCATTGCCAGACACGGAGCAGAAAAGATCCTGTTGGGAAGCGATTCCCCATGGGGTGATCCCGCATCTGACATTGCACATATTGAGTCCCTTGATGTATCCAGGGCAGACAAGGACCGTATCCTCGGTATCAACGCCGCAGAACTCCTGGGACTGACTTTCGACAGTATCTGACCCTTGCGGCTGTTCACTCCTTCCGTGGTTTCCTGCGAAGAAATTAATAAATGACGGTCAAACCTTTTACACAGAGGGTAAAACTTCTATACTATATATATATTCAGGGGTATGAAATGAAGACAGCCGGCCTGGCAGAGAGCGCTTGTTGTCTGTGTATTTTAAGATAAGGAGGGGGTGTCCATGAAGTCAAAACCTACGGCATGCTTCCTTCTGACTGTTGTTCTATCATGTGTGCTTGTGGCAGAAGGAAACCGGGACGTCAATCAAGAAGACCGCACAATAGAGTGGTGGACCTTATCCACAGGGGCCGGAGAACATGATCCCAGAACCGACCTTAACCGCCTGATTGCCGGGGAATTCCACGAGCAGCATCCTCATGTAAATATAGAAATTACCCCCCTTCATGTAGAGGATTTCAAAAAACGGATTCAGATTGTGGTTCAGGCCGATTCCCCTCCTGATTTGTTTCAGTCCTGGGGCGGCTATGTCATGTTTGAATTCGCACGGCAGAACAAACTCCGGGATATTACCTACTTTGTAAACAGCACCTTGAGTAAATTGATCAGCCGGGAAAGCCTGGCGGTGTACTCCTACGCCGGAAAATTTTACGGCGCGCCCTATGATATGGGTGCCGTGGTTGTCTGGTATAACAGGAAAATATTTGAGCATGCCGGCGTTCCTGTACCGCAAACCTGGCAGGACCTCCTTTACGCCGTAAGGCGGATCAAAGACGCCGGGTATGTCCCCATCGCAATGGGCGGCAAGGACCGCTGGCCGGCCCATTTCTGGTGGGTATACCTTGCCATGCGTCTCGGCGGCAAGGAGGCTTTCGACACAGCCTACGGCGGGACAGGCTCCTTCACAGACCCGGCATTTATCCAGGCCGGGCGGCTGTTCAAGGATCTGGTTGCCACCGGGCCCTTTCAGGAAGGGTTTGAAAACGCCACCTATGACCAGCAGGCCGGACTCATGGGGGACGGCATTGCAGCTATGGAACTGATGGGCCAATGGGCGCCTTCGGTGGCCAAAAACAACGCCACAACCGGCAAAGGCCTCCCCCATCTTGATGTGTTCCCCTTTCCATCGGTTGAAGGCGGGAAAGGAGACATCAATGATGTGATGGGAGGCGGCAACGGTTACATTGTCGGGAAGAACGCCCCGGATGAAACCCTGGAGTTCCTGGAGTATTTCCTGAGCGAAGGCGTTCAGCGGCGGCTCATAGAAGATCAGGGCATCATTCCGGTGAATAAGGCGGCGGCCAGAGGGCAGACGGGTCCGATCGCAACCATTACCGGGCTTATTACAAAAGCGACTTATTATCAGCTGTACTACGACCAGTACTTTCCCTTTTCTGTAGGTGAAGCCTTGAATGACGCGTCATTGCTCCTCCTTACCGGAGAGTATACACCGGAGGAAACTGCGGCCGCTATTAACGCCGCATGGCGCGAATTCAAATAGTCGTGTACAATAAACCTTGTCATGACAGGCACAGAAAGTCCGACTATTGGCGTGTTTACCGCCGAACTTAACGATTCATATCAGGAAAAAATCTGGGAAGGCATTGTTGAAGCAGCTGACCGGCGCGGTATCGGACTCATAAGTTTTCTCGGCTCACGGATAAAATCCCCCATCCCCCAGGAAATAAGCTCCAACACCGTGTACGCGATGGCCCACAGGGACACCGTAGACGGTCTGATCATCATTTCATCGGCAATTTCTTCCTATGTGAATTACGATGAGGTGGTGCAGCTGTTCGCCCAGAGGAAAGACCTTCCCCAGGTGTCCATCGGTCTTGAAATTCCCGGCATCCCCAGCGTAACCGTCGACGGCCGCCAGGGAATGGCCGATGTCATTGAGCACCTCATTTGTGAGCACCACCGCAGCCGTTTCGCCCTCATAACCGGTCCTCACGGGCACGGTGAATCGGAAGAACGTATCAGGTCTATCTTCCAGGTTCTGGACCGTCATGATATCACCTTGCCCAAACGAAGGATAAAAACCGGCAGCTTTGAAAAAGAATCCGGAATTACCGCAGCTCGGGACCTGCTACTAAGCGGAACGGATTTTGACGCCCTGGTTTGTCTTAATGACAAGATGGCAATAGGTGCCTGGGAAGTGTTGTCTGGAGCCGGAATAGACGTGCCCAACGATGTAAGTCTGGTAGGGTTTGACGGACAGGAGGAAGCAGAATCTCTCCCGCTGCTCCTTACCACCGTACGCCAGCCCCTTGCGGAACTCGGCGCAGCTGCAGTTGAACAGGTTCTTGGACTTATTCATCAGCGCAGTGTCGTCAACCGCACCCTTGTCTGTACGCCGGTATTCGGCGAGACCTGCGGATGCCGTGCGCGGTTAATGAAAGACAAGGAAGAACTGCGTGAGTTCTCCAGGACTATGGGTTCCTTCGAGAAAGAAATATACCATTATTTAAAGCCGCATGTTGTTTCCCTGGACACGCAAGACTTTCTGGCCGCCCTTTCCAGGCTCATACACCAGTACGGGAATGATACAGGCAGTTACCAGAGGTTTCACAGTGTTTTGAGTCTCTTACATCAACAGGAATCACAAGATTCAAGCCGGCACGCCCCTTCCAGGTTCCACGAACAGGCGGATCTTTTACTGAAAGGATTTTCGCTCATAGCCCGGGCTCATATCCGCGGTCAAACAGTTCGGAATTTCGCCATGAGGGAGCGGTTCGCCATCGCCCGTTCCGTGGGTGTTTCCATTTCAGAAGCATTTGAGGTGCCGGTTATCTTGAAGAACCTCTCAGAAGGGTTTTCCCGGTTAAAAATCGCCGATGCGTATCTGGTACTGTATACCCGGACAGAACCTTCATTTTCCAGTGGACAGCTGTTCTATATCGGGAGCACCTCAAAAAAAGGGCTCACCGACGGTGAAATCACATTCCCTGTCCGGACCATCCTCCCCGAAACCAGCAGACAGGTATTGAAAAACGGACGATGGGCGCTCCTTCCTTTGGTGTTCCAGGCCGAAGCCCTGGGATACCTCATCCTCCCGGCAAGGGCTGCCGACTCGGTCATTTACGACGCAATCAGTAAGCAGATTGCAAGTACCCTGAAAGGTACTGCTCTCCTGGATCAGGTCCGGTCACATGAAAAAAACCTCGAAGGGGAAGTATCGCGCAGGACACGGGAATTGACCAGGACAAACCAGAAACTTACAGAAGAAATAAAACGCAGAATACGTCTTGAGGAGGAAGTCATTGATATCTCCAACAAGACAATGAACCGCATAGGCCAGGACCTTCATGATGATCTGTGCCAGCATCTGGCCGGTATTTCAATGATTGCGACTGCCCTGAAAAAATCCCTTCAAAACAACCCGTCCGCGGCCGCGACTGCTGAACAGATAAACGCCCTGGCTGTTGATTCCATTGACAGAACGAAAAGCATTGTCCGCGGCCTTGTTCCCCCGGGACTGGAAGAACACGGGCTGGGAGTCGCGGTAGATGCCCTTGTAGAAGCCGCCCACCGCAGCTCTGGCATCTCGGTTTCCTTTATCGAGGAGCCGGGGTTTCCTGCCCCCAGCGCTGAGCAGTCCCTGCAGCTGTACAGGATCATCCAGGAAGGCATTTCCAATGCCCTCAGACATTCAAACTGCACCCGCATAGAAGTAAAGATGTACTCACGTCCGGCGAAAGGCCATGAAAAACATGTTGAAAGTATCATAGAAGTATCTGATAATGGTTCGGGAATCCCTGCCGGGATACAACCAATGGGGATGGGACTGAAAATAATGAAATACCGTGCCGAAAAAGCAAACGCGGTTTTTTCCATCGCATCCCCGCACAACGGGAACGGCACCATGATACAATGCCGGATCAAACAGGAGACCTGAGCCTAATATGGACACACCAGTTCACTTTCTGGTAGTAGACGATCATCCTGTCTTTCGAAAAGGACTGATCGTACTTATAGAGAGCATTGATACCTACAAAGTTACCGGGCAGGCGGGAACCGTACAGGAAGCCCTGGATTATCTTGCAGACAGTACTCCCGACATTGTCCTCGTGGATATTTCGCTGCCGGATCAGAACGGACTTGATCTGGTGCGGACCATAAAGGGAAGCCGTCCCGCCATTCCCATACTCATCATTTCCATGCATGACGAACTTATTTACGCCGAGCGGGCCCTCAAGGCAGGCGCCAGCGGGTATATTATGAAACAGGAAGCTTCCACGGTGATGCTCGACGCCATCGAAACGGTGCTTGAAGGGCGTATTTACGTTTCCAACGTGATGAATGAACGGCTTTTAAAAACAATTTTCACGAATAAGGACGAAAAAGAGATACATCCGATAGAACGCCTGAGCGAAAGGGAAATGGAAGTTCTGGAATATATTGGCCAGGGGTACGGCGCCAGCGAGATTTCCGACATTCTTAACCTGTCAGTGAAAACCATCAACACCTACAGGGACCATATCAAAGAAAAACTTCAGCTCCGGGGCGCCGCAGAAGTGCGCCGTTTCGCCGTGAAATGGTTCCAAAGCCACCATAGGTGATTTCACCTATACCCTGAAAGGTCTTTTGACTGCTGTTTAGTTGTCCAATCTCTCTTTATTCTCGATGTGGTATCTATTATACTCTTTAGTATCCTTTTCTTATACAAACAGGAGGTATTATGAAAAAGGCAATTGTATGCGTGCTTATGGTCGCCCTTGTGGTAGCCATGGGCATGACGAGTGTGTCCTGCCAGAAGTCCGAAGGGAAAGCTGCAAGCGCAGGTCCAGTGGAGATTGACTGGTGGGTTCTTTCCGGCGGCGCAGGTGCTGACGATCCCCGGACCGAGATGAACAAGAGAGTGGCTGCAGAATTTGAAGCGGCTAATCCGAACGTAAAAGTGAATGTGAACGTCTTTGAAAACGAAGCCTTCAAACAGAAAATTCAGCTTGCAATTCAGGCCGGTGATCCCCCGGATCTCTTCCATTCATGGGGAGGCGGCGTCATGGTTGAATACGCGAACCAGGGACAGCTCACCGATATCACCGACTACGTAAAAAGCACCCTTTCCAAGAAAATCGGTATCGGAGCACTGGGTGTATACGGTTATGACGGAAAATACTACGGCGCTCCCTACGACATGGGCGCGGTAGCTCTGTGGTACAACAAAGACATCCTGGCAGAAGTAGGCATCGAAGTCCCCAAAACCTGGGCTGAACTGCTGACCGCTGTACCAAAAATCAAGAAAGCAGGCTATGTACCTATCGCGCTGGGCGCCGGCGACAAATGGCCAGCACATTTCTGGTGGGTATACCTTGCAATGCGCATCGGCGGTATCGAAGCATTCAACGCCGCATACGGCGGAAGCGGTTCTTTCAAAGATGAAACCTTCGTAAATGCAGGTAAAGAACTGCAGAAACTTGCCATGCTTCAGCCCTTCCAGACAGGCTTCCTGAGCGCTTCCTACGATGATGAATCCCGTATTTTCGGTGATGGAAAAGCTGCCTTCGAACTTATGGGCCAGTGGGCTCCTAATGTACAGGCGAACAACTCTGCATCCGGTGAAGGTGTGAAAAACCTTGGCGTTACCACATTCCCGGCAGTAGAAGGCGGAAAAGGCGCTCTGACTGACGTCATGGGCGGAGGAAACGGTTATATCGTCGGCGCAAACGCACCGAAAGAAACCGTTGAGTTCCTGAACTACTTCCTGAGTGTGGAAAACCAGAAAGAACAGGTTGCGCTTGAAGGTATAATCCCTGTAGTAAAAGGCGCAGAAACTGTTCTGGAAGGCAACACCAAAGCTATTGCCGAAGCGGTCGGTAACGCCGGTTATTACCAGCTGTACTACGATCAGTTCCTGCCCCCGGCAGTCGGCGAAGCGGTAAAAGATGCAGTTGCTGCTCTTCTTGCCGGTTCCGCAACCCCTGCAAAGGCAGCGGCAATGGTCGACGACGCATGGCAGATGGAGAAATAATATTTTTCATCTGAATTAGCACAACATCAAACAGGAGGAGGCCAGGCTTCCTCCTGTTTCTTGCTCGAATATATATTCTTTTGAAACATGGGTCGTGTAGCCGGATTTTTTTCACGGCATGACGGGGCACATGGACATTTCACCGTAATTTTTAACAGGGACATGAAGCATTATGGAAAACATAAAAACATTATATAGCGTGAAGAAACTGGGGTTGATCCTGCTGCTGATCGGTCCCGCATTTGCACTGTTTACGACCTTTGTCGTAATGCCGGTCTTTCAAGGGGCGTATTATTCACTATTTGACTGGAAGGGAATAGGTCCGTTGAATGATTTTGTCGGCGTTAAGAATTTCGTAAGACTATTCGGTCATGAACCCTTCAGAACGGCTATCGTGAACAACCTGAAAGTCGTCCTGTTCTCCCTTCTGTTTCAGCTTCCCACAGCCTTCTTTTTTGCCTTGTTGATCGGCCGCCAGAAATTCCCCGGCGCCATAGTCTTCAGGAGTTTTTACTTTTTCCCCTATGTGCTGACAGAAATCATCGCCGGAGTAATCTGGCGTTTTATTTATAATCCCCAGTTCGGTTTCCTTACTCAGCTTTCCGGTCTCATCGGGCCGGAAAAAACGGAAATTGCCATGCTGGGAAACCCTGAAACAGCCTTCAACGCCATTTTTGTGGTTATCTTCTGGAAATATATAGGGTTTCACATGATACTCTATATTGCCGGACTTCAGGGGGTACCAAAAGATCTGGAAGACGCTGCAGTTATTGACGGCGCGTCGCCTCTCGAGGTTATTTGGCATGTCATTATTCCCAGCATACGAAATACCATTATGATTTCAGTATTCCTGTCAGTAATAGGATCGTTCAATGTCTTTGACATTGTGTGGGCCATGGGCCAGGGCGGTCCCGACCATTCAACGGAAACCCTGGTAACATACCTGTACAACTTCGGTTATAAACGTTTCGCCTTTGGGTACGGCAGCGCTGTTGCAATTGTTATCTTTTTTCTGTGTCTCGTTTTTAATGTCCTTTACCAAAAATACATTGTAGGAGATTCGCGATCATGATCTTTAAGCAGCATTTTCAAACAACCCGCGATAAGGCAATCAAATTTACCATAGCCCTTGTAACAGCGTTCATTATGTTTTACCCCATCCTGGTGGTATACCTTGGCGCCTTCAAATCCAAGGGGCAAATTAATGCGGACCCTTTTGGAATACCAAACCCGGCAACACTTGAAACCATGAAGGAAATTTTAGGAGTGTCCTCCAGTTTCTGGCAAATGCTTTTCAATTCGATTGTAATAACCGGCGGGACTATCGCCATCGTGCTAATATTGGCCATGGCGGCCGGTGTTGGCCTGTCGCGCATACAATTCAAGGGACGCCAGGCAGTTTTCAATTATTTTATCATGGGACTTTTGTTTCCCCTGACCGTAGCCGTCCTGCCCCTCATGCTGCAATTGAGGACCCTTGGATTAACCGGAACAAGACTCGGTGTAGTAATGGCACAGGCCGCTTTCAGTATTCCCTTGAGCGTTTTTATCTTCACCGGATTCTTCAAGGAAATACCCCAGGAACTCCAGGACGCCTGCGATATAGACGGAGGTACTTTGCTGACCTTTTTCCGCCACGTTATAGTCCCGATTTCCACACCGGTAGTGTCAACTGTTTCAATTTTAGTATTTGTTCAAAGCTGGAACCAGTTTTTACTGCCTCTCCTTGTCCTGAGCGACCAGGCACACTATACCATTCCTCTTGGAGTCATGCAGTATCAAGGCCAGTTTGCATCCGGATGGAATCAGATTATGGGATTTATCGCCATATCCCTGCTCCCCATCGGTATTTTCTATTTTTCCATGCAGAAATATGTCATTGAAGGACTTACCTCGGGAGCCGTAAAAGGCTAAAGGCTGATGATATAACTACCCTGTTCCCACACCTCGGCCGGGGTCTTTTTGCAAGTCTCCGGTTTTTTTATGGCAAAAAAAAACCGGAGGTAGAGGGAAACTGTAACCCATCCTCCGGTTCTTGCTTGCAAGGTATTGTTGAAGCTTATTCTTTGATTGATCCTAAAGCCACACCCTCGATTATGTATTTTGACAACAGAAAATAAATGATAAACAACGGCAGAACCGTAAGAGACAGCCCCAGATACACGGAACCGTATTCGGTTTTGTAAATGTCACCGCGCAGGAGGCTTACCATAATGGGCATGGTGTATTTCTCATTATCGGTAAGGAGAATGAGGGGGCGGAACAATTCATTCCAGCTGAATACGAAGGAGAAAATAGCCTGTGTCGCCATTGCCGGTTTCATAATGGGCAGGATAATTCTGTTAAAAGTAGCAAACTCCCCTGAACCGTCAATTCGCGCCGAGTTGACTACATCCAGCGACAGGGTCGCCAAGAGATACTGCCGCATAAAAAACACGACAGCAGGAGAAGCGATTGCCGGAAGAATGAGAGGCCACAGACTGTTGGTCCAGCCTATCCTGTACATAAACTGATAAAACCCTATCCCTGAGACCTGTGCGGGAATCATCAATACCGCCATGATAAAAGTAAAAAAAGGCTGGCGCATCTTCCAGCTGTAGGCGACAAGGGCAAAAGCGGTAAGGGATGAGAAATACACCGCGCAAAAAGTCGCGCCTGAAGATATGAGCATCGAGTTCATGAATCCGACAAGGGGGTTAAAACTCTTGCCGGTAAGAATCTTGAAATTGCTGATGAGGTGAGTTGAAGGAAAAAAAGCTATTGAATTCTGCTGAATTTCAAAAGTCCCGCGGGTAGCATTCATGAACATAATCCAGAAGGGGAATATGCTTAAAACAGCAAAAAATATGCATACGATATAAATGACGGTTTTCATTACATTTGTCGCTGCCGACATGCTGTGGTTCATCATACTGCCAATCCCCTTTCAGCGAGTTTCGCCGCTTTTATGCGGGCTCTTTTCTTTCGTTGTAATTGTATCTCTTCCTTGTCCCGAAGGGTGAAGAATATGATTGCGGACAGAATGGAAATGATCACAAACATGATCATGCTTGCAGCCGCGGCGCGGTTGTAGAAATAACTTCCGCTGAAGGCCTGGTTGTAAATAAACACGCTTGTGGTAAGGGTAGCGTTATCCGGCCCTCCAAGGAGGAAAAGCTTGGGAATATCAAACATCTGCATGCCGCCGATCATGCTGGTGACCAGTGTGTAGATTACTATGGTTTTGAGACTGGGCAGCGTTATCTTGAAAAATATCTGTGATGCGCTTGCCCCGTCAATCTCGGCGGCCTCGAAAAGGGTCGGGCTGATCCCGAGGACCCCTGCGATAAGCACGATCATGGTATGGCCGTACCACATCCAGAACTGAATAAACGCAACCACGCCCCTGGCTGTCCATTTCTGCAGATGAAAGTTAAGAGGTTCGGTCGTAATACCAAACTGCATGAACGCATCGTTTATGGGTCCTTTCGGATAACCGAACAATGAATAAAACAACATGGCTATTGTCGCCGCGGTGATAATATTCGGCATGTAAATAAGGACCTTGAAAACACCCTGCCCTTTCACCCGGAATCGCCGATTGGTAAACCAGGCCGCCAGAAGAAATGCGATGGTAATCTGGGGAATGAAGTTAAAAATCCAGATTATAACTGTATTAGATAAGGATTTTTTAAAGGAATCCATGGACAGAATTGTTCTAAAATTCCTCAACGGTTCACTTAAAATATTTATTTCCGTATTAATCAGGCCTTTTAAATCAGTAAATCCGATAAAAATGGTATACACAATCGGATAGAACGAAAAAATCAAAAACGCCACTACAAACGGAACAGAAAAAATGTAACCGTATCTTGCATAGCTTATACTCTTGCCCGCCATGAGCACCTACCTCCGTTACGTAAAAACTTTTGTGTGCCGGGTACGGCGGATATCCTCATTCCAAAAGAAAAAAAATATTCCCCGTACCGGGCATACCTGTGCATGGATAAAGAATGAGGGCGGGATTTACTCCGCCCTCAGGGTATGTTACCTTGTCCTACTCAACAATTACGTCAAGATTGTCGGCAACCATTTGTTTGAAGTCAGCAATCGCTGCTTCTCTACTCTTGTTACCAGCGGTGTATTCACGCACCTGGTCACGCCAGTACATATTAATGGTTTCATCATACTGATGCTTGTTCTTACCGGTTGCGAATGCACCTGCAGGAACCATAACATCAAACATGTTCTGTCCGCCGAGGAACTCAAGTTCACCGTTGGATTTTGACATAACGGTACCGGATGCTACAGTGTCTTTGGTTCCGCCAGGCCCGTTAAGGGTTCCATTGGCCCAGAAGTACTGAAGACCGGTGTTAGAACTGTCAAGAGTAATCCATTCGATGAGTTTCGCAACAGCGGATTTCACTTTGGTATCCTTGTTGGCGATTACCCAGGTACCGCCCCAGAAAAATCCAACAGGAGGTTCACAGATTGCCCAGTCACCGTAGGTGCCTTCACCAACTGTTTTTCCGCCGGCGTTGTTAGCCATAACGTAGTTGATGAGCCATGCTGGTCCGAAGTATCCGAAGATCTTCTGGGGGCCTGCATCTTTCATGTCGGCAAACCATGCGTCGGTCCAGTCTCTGGTATCGTTCATGTAACCCTTGTCTTTCAGGGTTTTTGCCATGTCAAGGAACGCTTCGCGGTCGGGGTCAATGTTCAGTTTTCCCTTCACTACCCAGCCGGTTTCAGACGCGCCTTCTACAGCATGCCAGATGTCGCCGTCGCCGGATACGATTCCGTAGCCTTTGGCTTTGAGATCAGCAGCAGCCTGGAAGAATTTGTCCCAGCCCGGGCCGATTTTGTTTTTAACAACTGCGGGATCATCTGTTCCCCATACGTCTTTCGCGATAGATCTGCGATAGATGTACGCACCGCCGGTAGCCTGGTAGCCGAGACCGACAAGCTTACCTTTGGGATTGGTACCGATTTCCACGGTGTAAGGTGCGATAGCAGCTTCTTTCAACAGCTTGTCTACATTGATACCAAGATCTTTGTAGGCAGCTGCAAACTGAGATGCATCACCCTGGGTGTATTTCAGTACAAAGGCAGATTCTGCACAGTAGATATCCGGTGCTTCAGCGCCGCCGCCCAGAAGAGCCTGGTCGAGAGCCGGCTGGTAAGCGCCGTCAGTGGTGGCAATGATCGTGGTTTTGATTTCATAATCAAAATCAGGATTCATTTCTTTGTACTTTTCGATCATCTTGGGCACTTCATCGGTGAAACTCCATACGTTAATCACCTTGGGCCCTTCTGTCGCGGCTTCGGTCTGTCCTTCTGCAAACAGTGGCAAACTGACACTGATAATCAACAGAAGACAAACGATAAGTCCTAGACTTCTTTTCATTTTGTCCCTCCTTAAAATAGGTGCATTTATGGTAGAAAAATTACAGGGAGCCGTCAAGATGGTTTATGCCAAAACTTGATGGAAATGTTGGAAAAAGAAACTAATTCCAAATAATGAATTGAAATTTTTCAATTCAAAGGTCGTTTCTTGATAGCAATGCTCCTTTCCTGTAGCATGTTCTGCAGAAGGATGTGCACCATGAAAATTCAGGATATCATAGATGAATACAGCCTCGAGATCGATGACATACGATGGTATCTGTCCCACCTGCTTTGTCAGAAATTCCTTTCCCATAAAGACAGGCCTCAGGAACTCACCCGGTATATCTGGAGCGGCGAGCTGGCTTCGGCCCTTCATAATATGGAGGAACAATTCATCAGCGATCTCCAGGACCGCCTTGACCGGTCGCTTCTTGATGAAGCCAGGGCCCGGGAGATCATGAGGGAAATTGAGGCGGTAAAGAAAAACCGCCATTGATACACATCAGTATTGCGTCTGCCTCGAAGAGCCAATAGTCCTCTTGGTCAGGTAATTCACTGCCAGGACCATCAGCAGGAGTATCGTGGCCGTGGCAAAGGCATTGGGTATCGAAACGTTTTCCCGGATAAGCATGTATAAATGCACCGAGAGGACCCGCATGGGCGAGTTCAAACTTTTCAACAAAGACAGATTACTCCCCATGGTAAACAGAAGCGCTGCTGTTTCACCGATAGCCCGCCCTATCCCCAGTATCACACCAGTCAAAATGCCGGGGACTGCCGCAGGTATCACTATCTGCCACACGGTTTGATGGCGTGTTGCCCCTATGGCGTAGCTGGCATGACGCAAATGTTGTGGTACACTGCGGATGGCTTCTTCACTGGTTCGGATAATGGTAGGCAAGATCATCAGGGTCAAGGTCATCGTCCCGGATAGAAGGCCGGTTTTCAGACCGAGATAGGTGGAGAAAAACACAAAACCAAATAAACCAAAGAGAATTGATGGTATACCAGCAAGGGTGTCGATACCAATGCGAAGTATTTTCAAAAATGGACCGGCCTTTGCATACTCGCTTAAATATACCGCGCCGGTAACACCAAGAGGCGTCGCAATCAACAGGACAAACAGTACCATGGCAAGGGTATTAAGGATGACAGTGCTGATACCACCAACCGCTCCCGCCCTGCTCGGCGCTTCGGTAAGAAATGACAGACGCAGATTAGCCGCCCGTTGGGTATATTCCACTTCAATTGTCTGCATATCAAAATCACGCACAAGCTTCCGTGTAACTATCCCCACTGTCCCGCGGCCTTCATGAAACAACCCTGCAAATGTTTGTACGTCTTCAGCCTGCTCGCTGCTGTCTGCATAAGCATCAAACAGAGGAAGGGCATGGGCTGCCCTTGTTTCAATAGGAGGCGCGATAAGTCGAAGGGGCATATTTTCGTAAAAACCAAGTTCATGCCAGTCTGAAATTTCCCCTGATAATATTGCCTCAACCTGTCCCTTGTCCCATGAAAGGCTTGTCAACCGCCGGCCCTCATAAAGGTCCTTCACCGGTGCACTGACCCCTATCATGAATTCTTGTAGTTCAACTGGTTTGAATTTTTTCAGTACCGGATCAAAGCCTTTATAACTGGGAGTGTCCGGGGCGAAGAAGACCACCCCTTTATGCCGATCCGCCAGCTGCTTAAGTTCGTCTTTACTGCCAATCCGAATTAAATTGCTGGATAACGCGTTATCACCAACCAGGAAATCATCTGTGAGGGCTTGTATAAAATTCGGATCATCCGCCACTGCCAATGTGACCTTCCGGTTTTGACCGCTTATGTATCCCCAGAAAACCGTATCACCAGAAAGCAGCTCCTCCACCTGTCGGGCATCGAGACTTTTCACCCTGATATCATCATTCACATAGATGTGGAGCTTGCCAGGGTACCCAGTAAGCGGTATGTCGCGTATTGCGACCGGAAGAAACTCGCTTTTGATATTGCTTGTCGTTAGCAAACCGTTTACGAGAATAAAACCGATAATTCCCATTAACACAATGAAACACAGCCCTGCAAATAACCAGATAACGCCCTTGGCCAGACGGTCCTGGGCAACAACCATCCGGTGGTGCTTTGGGCTTGAATGCCGGTCCATAGGTATGTCAATTTGAGGCATAGGCATGCATCCTGTTTTTTGACCTGCTGATAATGATCTGGGTAGTGATGTTCAGCAGGAGAATAAACACAAACAGCACAATAGCGATACTGAACAGAGCGACATAATGGTCGCCTCCCGCGTATCCCATGTCGTTTACAATGGCCATAGTGAGGGTCCTCACTCTGGAAAAGATACCTCTGTCGGGCATGGTCGGCTGATTTCCCGCCACCATCAGCACTGCCATTGTCTCGCCCACGGCACGCCCTGTACCGAGGATTACCCCGGTGAGAATGCCTGAAGACGCAGAAGGCAACATGATGTCGCGGATGGTCTGCCAATGGGTAGAACCGAGGGCACGGGCCCCGTCCACATAGGCCCTCGGAACAGTGCGAAGAGAAACCTCTGTGATGGTACTGATAGTCGGCAGGGTCATGACTGCTAAAATGAGCATAGCCGTAAAGGCGTTGTAATTGACCAAGGGATCGTCTGTGTGACGCAGGAAAAACCCAATCAGCATGATGCCGCAAAATCCGTATATTACCGACGGAATACCTGCAAGTAATTCTACCACACTGCGCAGAAGGGACTGGACACGGCCTTTGGCAATTTCGGAAATGAAAATTCCAACCGCTATTCCTACAGGAACAGATATGACAATTGACCCCGCAGTTACAATCAGAGTCCCGGTTATGAATGGCAGGATGCCGTATTTAGGCACCGTGTCAGTCGGATACCACTCGGTTCCAAAAAGAAAATCAAAAACCCCAGGCGGATCATAAGGCCCCTGAGAAGAAAAAAACAGGGGCAACCCTTCAAGGAGTATGAATACCGTCATGGCAATTACGCTGAACACGGAAACCGCGGCGCTTAAGGCAAGAACACCCCGTACCAACAGCTCCCAGGTATTTCTCATGCTGCGTGTAGCTTTTATATCACCTATCATACCTGGTTTTTCCCTTACTGAAGCGGAACGTACTTGGCCTCGAGGATAATTTCCTGCCCCCGGGGACTCAAGAGAAATTCAATAAAGGTAAGAACGGTACCTTCAGGTTTACCAAAGCTGACAAAACTTAATGGCCGGACAATCGGATATTTTCCTGTAAGAACGTTTTCTGCAGTATCCTCTATCCCCCCGATGGTCAGGGCCTTGCCTCCGGAATTTTCCACACGGTCGATAATGGCCAGAGAACCATAGCCAATGGAATAAGGTGTCTGGGTCACCATTGTCGCCATATTACCGTTGGACTCGGTTATGAGGGCTTCCCGGATAAATCTGCCATCGTCGCCATATATTCTTTCAAGGACAAGTTCCTCAAACGCCCCCAGGGTACCGGAGGCCTCATCCCTGTTCACCACAACAATTTCGTGGTCAGGACCACCAAGATCCTTCCAGTTTTTTATTTCACCCACATAGATACTTGCCAAATCCTCCAGGCTGATATCGTCAATGGGAACGGTTTCATGAACGATAACCGCAAGTCCGTCCAGGGCGATATTGGTCAACACGGCACCCTGCTCTTTTTCATTGAGTAAAAGCGCCCGGGAAGCCGTCCCCAGGTCATACACACCGTTTAAGACTCCCCGTATGCCGGCAGTTGATCCAGGGGCGTCATACGATAATTCGGCCTGCGGATCAACCTCAGCCAGATACACTTCCATAGCTGATGTTATTATGGGTTCTACCGTCGTTGACCCGCCCATTGACAAACGAAGGCCCGCACCCTCCTCCCCCTGAGCTCCAGCCCACAACGGTATAAATGCCAATGTCATGATCACGAAAAAAAACGTCTTATTCATACTTATCCTCCAAAATATGTGTGTACCGTCGACGTCTCAGTCCGGTACTATCCGGACTGTAGAACTCTCGGCACCTGTGTTTCTATAATTCCAGGGTAGCGCTGAGGCTGAATGATCTGCCTTTGCGGTACCGCGTGATTTCTTCATTGTCCAGTGTGGTGACCGCCGGCAGATCCAGAAGATTCACCGCCTTAATCCCCATGGAGAATACTTCGTTAAACGAATGCTTTATCACCAGATCTAGTTGGTGAAACGGCTGTTCATAGTGGTCAGGGGTTCCGTCAACGCCAACCTGGGTAATTCGCGGCCCCATGACGTTGTAGTTAAGATTGCAGCTGGTATGGGTTTTCCGGTCTACCGACCATGAGACACTGTTTTTATACCCAAGGGACAAGTTGACAATCCAGGGAGACTGCCCCTGCAAGGCACGCTCAGTGGATGTATTTGTCTGGGAATAGCTGGTGTTCCTGAATACAACGGTTGATTGTCCGTCAAAAACAACGCGGGACTGAATGTAGGAGAGATTGCCGGAAGCAGTGATGTCACGGAACACACCCGCGGTGGAACCCAGAATCCTGCGTGCTGCCGCAGATGGCCTGGTCGTTTTTATGAACCAGCGCAGTGCATCGGACACATACCGCAGACTCAACCGCCATTCCAGTTCGGCACCCAGGTTATATGCCTGGGGCACATTCGTGTACACACTGTAATTGGATTCCCCCGGTAAAAACGCCGCTTCTATGGGGTTCCTGAAATTCTTATAAAACGCGCCGAAGGAAATGTTCTCATTCTCTGTCAGATAATGCTCATACCGGGCGTCAATATTCCAGATTTCCGCCTCCGCAAGACCTGGGTAACCGAGGGTTATGGGCTGTCCCTCTATGCCGTAGGTGGGCACATAGGATATTTCCTTGAGATCCGGCCTGTTCACTGTCCTGCTCACCCCGAAACGCAGCTGCTGTGAAGCATCAAACGGAAAATTAAGGTTCACCGAGGGTAAGAAATCATGGTAGACAAGTGATTCGGTGAGAAACCGGTCCTGGTTTTCAAAGTCATAGGTTTCTATGGTCTGATTCGAGTATTCATACCTGAGCCCTCCGGTCAGACGCAGCCACCGGGCCAGCATGATATCAAGATCGACATATCCTGCCGCAACAGTATGGCTGCCTGTATAGCTGTCGAATTTCTTTGTAAACTCAAGGAAATCCACGGTTGTGCCAATGTTGTCATCGTCCAGGACTTCCTCGATGGAACCGGAAACTGCAGTCGCCGGAATGTATCCAAAGCGGCGGATCGCGGCGGACCTGTCCTGCCGGATGAACTG
The DNA here is from genome assembly GCA_016935695.1 of Spirochaetales bacterium. GTDB lineage: Bacteria > Spirochaetota > Spirochaetia > JC444 > Marispirochaetaceae > JAFGQL01. Next base: position 5,639 of record JAFGQL010000138.1, on the reverse strand, counting down.
AAACCCGATGTCCGCATAATCATTGACTTCATTTTTCCGGAATAATCTGAAAGGTATCTCCAGGTGCACCGATCCGTCATGAATGAAGTCATCCACCTTCCCCCACACCAGACCAATGGACTGGGCAGAGGCCTTTATGGAATAACCGCCAGCAGCAGCAGGATCTTCCTGGTACATGTACTTGTAGTGGTCCGGCTCCCGGTGCCCCGCATAGGAAAAACTGTAGGAAGCATCAAGGAGTGAATAGTTAAGAAATTCCAGCTCCACTATGCCCCGCAGTTGTTGATTGAGGAGGGTTTGCTCGATCCAGCTCATGTCCGTGACCTGGATGGTTTCCATGTCCTTTTTATACCCCTCGTAATAATGGGCGCTGTTCTCGCTGGTGTGGATCGCAAGGGTAGTCGACTCAATATTCAGTTTGCGCGCATTTTTGTATTCAAGGTTCAGGAGACTGCCCATGTCAATGTTATTCATTGTCGCGATAGAGTCATAATCGTAATAGACAACCCGTTGATCACCGCTGTATTCAAAGTCTTTCAATGTCTTTTGATCGCTGTCCCAGTCGTTACGGTACAAGCCGGAAAAATTCCAGCCGAAGGATGTTCGGCTTTTCTCAAAATCAATCTTGTCCCTCAGTGAAAACGAACCGCTTATATCCAGCGGAATTGTCTGGGACCGGGGTGCAATCAGGTCGGGAATGCGCCTGCCGATCTCGGCTATCTGGTCGGGGCTGAACCCCGGTTCAGTGAGGGAACCTCCCTGAACGACCCGGTCTTCTATTTCAGCCGGAAGGTCCCTGCTGCCGTCATCGAATCCTGTAAAGGGTATTCCTGAATTCGTTGACACCAGCAGTTCGCCAAGGCTTACATCCATGTCATACCCCAATGACAGGGAGTAGGTCTGGCGCAGGCGGCGCTTGTAGCGGTCATCGGGGATACCGGTTGTTCGCAGCTGTACCGCCCCCCCGCCAAACTCGCCGTATAAGTCCGGTGAATAGGTTTTCTGCACCGCCATTGCCTCGATGACGCTTGTAGGGAAAAGATCAAGGGGAACCACACGGTTGCCGACCTCAGGGCTGGGTATCCTTGCACCGTTTAAGTAGGACGACGAATATCTGTCTCCCATACCCCTTACATACACGTATTTCCCGTCAATAATGGTCAATCCGGTTACCCGCTTCAATGCCGAGGCTGCGTCGCCGTCACCGCTTTTGGATATCTGTTCAGAGCCTATGAGGTTCAGCATGACGCCTGAGTTCTTCGTTTCCTCTATTAACGTTGCGACACCGCCCTGAACCCGGACCTCCGCACTGGCAAACACGCGGACAGCATCAAGAGTAATGGCCGATGGGGTAAGCGCTACTGTTATTTCCTGGGTAGTGCCGGCTAGGACAGAAATTTCGTTGACTGTCCGGGTGGAAAACTGTGGATGAATGACTGAAAGGGAATACGTACCCTCGGGGACTTCTACTGAAAAAACACCATTTTCATCACTGACCGTTTCCAGTTCCACCCCGCGGAAAATGACCGTTGCTCCGGCGACTTCCCTTTCACTTTCCACCTGCAGGACCGTCCCGCTCAAGGTTCCCGTTGGAGCTGAAGCGTCTACAGCGGCCCTGTCCTTTTTCAGGTCAGCAATCTTCACCTGACCCTCGTCTTCCATAAGGTAAGCGGTTATTTTTTCCGTATCTACAGTTATGATCAATTCCTGGTCATATTCATCGGAGAGATCGATATCCATCGTGGCGATTGTCGCATCGTTGTACACGAGGTTAATCCGCAAGGACGACACACTTGTTCCTGCCTGTGTGTGACCAGAGGAATCAGTAAGAATGGTTTCTCCCCCTTCAAAGACGATGGACACATTTTCCAGCGGAACGCCTTTTTCGGAAAAAACATAGAACCGGACCTGCCTTTCTGCAGACTGACCATTCACAGACACCGCTGCAAACAGTGAAAAAGCTATGGCTAAAAACCGTTTGATTATTCCTCTCTTCACCTTACTGACCGCTCCCGTAAAAAAACTGCACTGACTCTTTTCTCATTATTTCAATAGCCTGCCGCAGCTGGGTTGCTTCCCGGAACAGGGAAGACTGGGTTATGCTGTTCAAATACTTGATGCACTGATCGTATTTTTGTAATTGAAACAGTACATAGGCCATTGCATACACATACACCTCATTGCTGAAACTCCCGTATTTTTGCAGTCGCTGTTCCAGGGCATATGCGTTTTCATATTTACGTTGGTCCAGAAAAATATTGAAGCGCTGCTCTGTCTTTTCTTTCTGATCCGCCACCTGGGTATTCAGGTACATAGCCCGGAACAGTCTCCCTCCCCGGCGGTACAGTTCAGACGCTTGTACATAAAGTGACGGATCGAATAACGCAGCTTCTTCTACTATCTGGGCCGCGGTCAGAAAGCGGTCATTTTCCGCATATACCTGGGCAAGACCGAGGCGCACCCTCTGGTGCTGTGGAAACAACAGGCGGGCAATTTCCATTATATGAGCGGCTTCCGCTTTCTCGCCTGACCTCAATAATGCCTGACTTATGGAGATATAACTTTCGGCATCGTTGCTTTCGAGAAGCGAGATATAGTGCCGGCTTTGGTCCGCAGCTTCCTGGTTCAGCTCCAGCTCAAGGAGATACACTATTTTCTGGTGGAGGAATTCCTTTTTCCTTGGAAAAAGAGAAATGCCTTTTTCCAGTACGTCAAACGCTTCCTTCGTCTGTCCGAGATACCAGTGAGACCGGCTTTTCATGCCGTAAATGTCTGGAAACTGGTTTAGATTTTTTAGTTGATCTATAGCTTCAAGCGTTTCCTCATAGTGGCCGAGGGCGAAATGCCCCTGGGCGATATAGGCGTACAACGCTGTATCGTCCTGGCCTTCAGAAAGGGCTTGAGTAAAACTGAGCAAAGCCTGCTCATACTGACTGTCACGCAGCTGAACAAGTCCCAGCAAAGTATAATACCTCGCCCTGTCGAGCTGCTTGTCAGAAAGATCCACTTTTTCCAAGGTTTGCATGGCGCGGCGGTAATTGCCATCACGGATAAGAACGGCAGCTACTCCGAGATGATCCACAGCCGATGGCTGTGTCTGGGCATGAGAGTACGTAATCAGGAAGAAGCCGGCGGCAACAACCAAAATCCTGCACAATCTGTTCATAATCGCTTCCTCTTCCCTACTGTAACGTTGCTTCGATGGGCAGATTCACCCACGCAGCCACAGGTTTACTCTGATACTTGGCAGGAACGAAGGACCAGCCGGCACTGGCTGAAAGGACCGCCTCATCAAACACGCCAGGCGGATCGGCCTCGATTATTTCCGCGGTGAGGACCTTGCCTTCCTGACTGATATGCAGGGCAACGATGAGTCTTCCTTCGATATTCCGCTGCTTGGCCCGTTGTGGGTATTCCCACTGGACGTTTTTTGGTACCGGTGGTGTATCCACCGAGTCCTCCGTCATGACTACGTTCTCCAGCTCGCCTAACAGGGATTGGGATACAGAGTTTCCCTGATCAATAAAAAAGTCGGGAGAACTCAACGACAAACCTGTAAAGGCTCCTTCTATTCTGGGAACCGGTGCCAGAGCCGGTCTATTTGTACGGACAATTTTCCGCTGTTGCTTCGGCTCCGGCACTTGAACAGCCGGCTTAACCGGAAGTACGAAATCCACCACCGCGGCATTGCCAGTTTCATCGAGGTCTACAGAACCCGAATTTATTGCAATCAGCCCCGCAAACACCGCCGCACATCCGGAAATCATGATAAGCAAAAGAGGAGCCCTTTTTTTGGGTCCGGAATAATATCGGTATTTCATAATTGGGTCGCCACGCCTACTTCCGCTGCACCTCCGAGCTTTGCCTGATCAACTACCTCAATCAGTTTTTCCGTGGGCGTCAGGCGGTCGGAAATAACAAGCACCGAGGACGACGAACTCACTGTCAGTGCTTCACGCACAAAACTCTGGATCATCCATGGTTTAACCGCCTGCTCGTTCATGTAGGTCGTTCCGTCTCTGTCTATATAAATCCGTACGGATTTACTGGAAGAGACCGCTGAAGTCTGGGCCTGGGGACGCTCGAGTTCAAGCTGCATATCTTTCACGAAAGTAGTGGATACCGCAAAGAAAATTAGCAGGATAAACACCATGTCAATTAGAGGAGACATGTCCAGAGCCTCAGGCTCATGTTTCTTTGGAATGAATTTCATTTGTTTCCTCCGTGAGAAAAGCTGTGTCGTCAGCCTTATGCGGGATCGGTTCCCTTCCCTGTATCCGCATTTTGTTTTTGCCCGTGTCTTCACCGCTTTTCAGAGCTGCAAAATACTCCCTGAGCTGGAAAAGCTCCTCCTTAATGCGGTCTTCCTTGCGGTCAAGGAGCCTTCCCAGGATGAGACCGGGAACCGCAACAAAAAGGCCGAACTGGGTGGTGAAAAGGGCCTGGGAAATACCGTTTGCGATGCCGCCTGTCTGGGAATAAAACGTCTGGTTACCGAGTGAATCAAACATTTCAATCATCCCGGAAACAGTTCCTAACAGACCCGCCAAAGGAGCAATGATCACGATGGTACGTACAAGGGAGCGATGCCGGTTAAGCAGGGTCTTTAGGGGAAAAAATGCGTCTTCCATTCGCCGGCGGAGATCGGTATTCCCGCTTTCAAAAATGTCCCATGCTATTGCGACAGCACAATCGATAAACCCCTTCGGTTCCCCGGGTTTTTCATTCCTCATGCGGGTAATGAGGGTACGCAGTTTTTCGCTGCTGCCGCGTTTTAAAACAACCATCCGGTACGCAATCCCGTACCATAACAGAACCGTACCGATCAAAAGCGGCCACATGACAAAACCGCCGCTTTCCAAATACAGGAAAAACCTGTCAATAATGTCAAAAAGAAAGGCACCCATTACAATTTCTCCGAATTCCTCATCTTGATTCCTTGCCGGGAAACGCATTTACCAGACGCAAGGCCTTTACTTCCAGGGCAGAGGTAATTGATGCGGCACGGGAAGACAAAAGATTACCGACCAGCAGCACGGGGATGGCAACGATAAGCCCGAACATTGTGGTAATGAGGGCCTCTGATATCCCCCCCGACAAAAGTTTAGGATCACCGGTTCCATAGACAGTGATAATGTCAAAGGTGGCGATCATCCCCGTCACGGTACCTAAAAGGCCAAGCAGAGGAGACACCGCCGCGAACACACTCAAGGGAATACGGTAACGGTCGAGCCTGGGCTGTTCGTTCATGATACTTTCGGCAATGGTGTCATCGGCTTTTTCCGGATCTGTTTTCAAGGCGTTAACAGTGGCAATAAGCACCCGTGAAAGGGATCCCTCAGTTTTACCTGCGAATTCACCGGCGGCCTTCCAATCCCGCTTTTCCACACTTGCAGCAAGAAGTTCTATGTCCTCGGTTACACCGCGGCCGCTTTGTACAAGCAGCACAGTGCGTAGAATGATCAACACCAGTGAGGCGAACCCGAGAAAAATGATAATGAGTCCAATGAATCCGCCGCCCTTAATGGTATCCATCAGGGTCTTTTTCATGGCGGTTTCAACCGATTCGTCGATTGATTCATACAGAAAGAAATTCAGGCTTTCCGGAATCCGTCCTTCGTAAAGTGCTTTTATCCCGT
>JAFGQL010000020.1 GCA_016935695.1 Spirochaetales bacterium | reverse complement strand
GTGATGCTTTCCCATTTGAATCTGGTCAGCAATATGCGCTCAATCGCTGAATATCTGAACCTTTCGGCCCGCGACCGCATTATGATGATTTTACCGCATTTCTATATTTACGGATTATCACTTGTCCTGACACACACCCTTGTCGGCGGCAGTATTGTACTGGATAACCGGTTTCTGTATCCGAATGTCATTCTTGATACGATGAAAGAAACGGAAGCCACTGGATTTGCGGGTGTACCCTCTACGTTTTCCATTCTTCTTTCACGATCCACATTGAGTGATGCAAGGTTTCCCGCCCTCCGGTACGTAACCCAGGCTGGCGGTGCCATGCCTCCCGCGGTTCAGAAAGAGGTGGTGGAGGCCTTTGCTCCTGCCCAATTGTTTGTCATGTACGGTGCGACAGAAGCTGCTCCTCGGCTGACCTATGTTGAGCCTTCCATGCTCCCTCTGAAATGGGGTTCAATCGGGAAGGCCATTCCCAATGTAGAGGTCTTTGTCGCAGATGAGGCCGGAAACAGGCTTGGGACCGGGATTGAGGGAGAAATCGTCGCGCGGGGTTCGAATATTACTGCCGGTTACTGGAAGGACCCTGAAGGCAGCGCCAGGGTGCTGAAACACGGCCTGTATTTTACCGGCGACCTGGGAATGGAAGATGCAGACGGTTATCTGTATGTTACCGGCAGGGCAAAAAACATATTGAAGGTGAAGGGTTTTCGGGTAAGCCCGAAAGAGATAGAGGAGCATCTGACTGAATTTGACGGAATAACCGATGCCGCTGTCATCGGTGTTCCGGACGAAGTCCTTGGAGAAGCTCCAGTTGCCTTTTTGGTTACCCGCGGGGGCATCATGGTTAACTCTTCCAATCTGAAAAAATTCCTCCAGGACAGAATTGCATCGTATAAAATACCTATTGAGTTTATTCACAGGGACGACCTTCCGAAGAACGCGGCGGGTAAAATTGATAAGAAAGAACTATTGGTTTTGTATAAAGGTGGTATTGAATGAATGAACGAGGATTAAAACTGCTGGCCATAGATACACAGAAAGAAGCCGACAGAATTTGTGCGAAAATGCGTGATTCAATCGCGTTGAAGCTCAGGCGGAAAGGGGCTATCGTCGCTATTTCCGGGGGGATTGATTCCAGTGTGACTGCGGCCCTTGCTGTGCGGGCACTAGGGAAAGACCGCGTGATCGGACTCATGATGCCGGAGCGGGATTCTTCTCCCGAGACAGCAGGTCTTAGCAGACAGCTGGCCGAATCCCTGGGGATCCGGACAGAATTTGAAGATATCAGCGAAATTCTAAGGAGTGTCGGATGCTATAAGCGGCAGGATGAAGCATACAAAGCGACCATTCCAGAATATGGTGAAGGATGGAAGTCGAAAATTGTGTTGCCGCCTGTAACCAGTACCGACGAGTTGAGATATTTTTCTTTGGTTGCCTTATCTCCGGATGGCATGCAGCAAAAAAAACGCCTGGGGTTGAATGAGTATCTCCAGATTGTTGCTGCTACGAACTTCAAGCAGCGTGTCCGGAAAATGCTGGAGTACTATCATGCCGATAAGAACAATTACGCGGTATGCGGTACGCCTAACCGGCTTGAATATGATCAGGGCTTTTTCGTTAAGCTTGGTGACGGCGCCGCTGATGTTAAGCCAATCGCGCATCTGTATAAAACCCAGGTGTATGCCATGGCCGAATACTTAGGCGTTCCGGAGGTCATACGTTCGAGGCCGCCGACGACAGATACTTACTCGCTGCCCCAATCACAGGAAGAGTTTTATTTTTCTCTGCCCTATGATCAAATGGATGTGTGTCTGTTCGGAATTAATACCAACATGCCGGCGGCAGAAATCGGCGATATTTTAGGCCTTACGGAAGAACAGGTCGAACGTGTTTATGCCGATATCCGGCAGAAGCGCAGAACCAGCGAATACCTTCATGCAGCACCGGTCTTGATGGATACCGTATAGCTTGTCCATCAGATTCTGAATGTATCGGCGATTCTCTCTGCAAGATTTTTCAGCAGAGAGAATGTTTTTGTATTTTTTGGGATCTGTAAGACGGTCTGTACCCCGCGGCTGTTAATGACCGCGGGAAGAGAAAGCGTAATATCGTGAAACCCCATTTCGCCCTGAAGGGGCACATCGACGGAAAAAATTTCGGAGCTGTGGTGAATGATTGCGGAAACCTGCCTTGAGATTATTTCTCCTGCGGTATAAGAGCTGCCGGTAGTCTTGAGCAACTGGACAATGTCGTTTCCCGCGTTGATGGTTTTCTGCAGGACAGTTTCTATCTGGGTATCATTGAGCAATTCCTGTACAGGAATTCCCCCCACCGACGTGCCTTCTATAAAGGGAATCATGTCCTGGTTATGGGTACCAATAATCAAGCCCTGAATTGTGGAAGGACTGATCCCCAGGGTTTCACCTATATATGACCGGTAGCGGACAGTATCCAGCGAACAGCCAAAGCCAAATATGTTCAAATCCGGATACAGGTTTCTCATGAAGTGGGTCAGATGATCGACAGGATTGGTTACAAGTACAGTGATTGCCTTTGGTGTGTATTTTTGAATGGCCGCGCCAATCGCATCCACAATGCCTTTATTCTGTTCAAAGAGGTCCATTCTAGACATACCCGATTTTCGTGGAGATCCCGCGGAAATAACCACGATATCGCTTAACGCGATGTCTGCCAATTTGGATGTTCCCTTTATTGTTGAGGCTGAGTGCAGTAAGTGAGCGGAATTGGCAATATCCAGAGCTATACCTTCGGCCCAGTCTTTTTGGATG
>JAFGQL010000137.1 GCA_016935695.1 Spirochaetales bacterium | reverse complement strand
TTCCTTAAACTCTTTATGCCAGCCCCGTTCTTTAATCAGCAAAGCAAGTTCACCGTCAAACAAAAGACTTACGATTATCCCTGTTTTCCCGTCTGGAGCCAAAGAACCGTCCTTTAAAACGGGTATTGAAATCTCATAGGAATTATTGCGGCAAAACCCATCCAGCCAGGACCACAGATCTTCACGGGAGGTCGATTGGAAACTGTTCTTAAGCTGCTTAAGTACGCTCCGGTGCAATTCGCCCAATCCTTTGGAATCCGGTGTATAAATGAAATGGCCATGGGAAACACGCTTAAAGAATTCCGGAGGAAGATCGACTGCCGCAAAAAGAGAGTACACAGACTCTGCCGTCCCTGCGCTGGCGTATAAGCGTTTTCTATCAATCAACCTGCTGCGGAAACGCCCGGGCACCGTGTTTTGCTCAACACATCGGTAAAGGGATTTCCCGTCGGCTGCCCACAGAAGCGCGTCGCAGGAATGGGCCTTTCCCTCCCCGTCAAACACGGTCAGTGAAGAAGGATCAATGCCCACGACTTCAGTGTTCAGTCTGATGGATGCGCCGTACTCCCGTGCCTTTGCCCACAGTGCGCCGGGCAGCCGGCCGGTGCCTCCTTCTGGATACATATAATCGAGGTAATTGAAAAAATACCCCAGGGCAAATTCCCGGGGCGTGCCTTTAAAAAAATGCTGGGACACCATATCGTTGAGGGACGAATTAGAGGAAAGTCTTTTTAGCTCATCTTCTATTGGTTTATGCGCCCCTCCGGTACGAATGAGAATTGATAGAAACGCCGGCAGCCAGGGAATGAGTTTTGTAAACAGGTAGCCAGGGTCCCGGGGAAGATCCTTGAAATACGGATTCTCGACCTTGTTAAGGGAAGCCATCATGCGGGTGTATGTCCTGATACGCTTAGCGATCCTGGCGACTTCCGCCAAAGAACCGGGAAAAAGGGCGGCCAGCGAAGCGGAAAACCGGTCTGCATCCTTGAGGGTTTCGTAATGCACAATGTGCCCCGCGATTCCCGTACTTACCGGACTTTTCAGAAAACGGACATCGAGGCCGAGGTCCTCCGCCATGGGCTTAACGATACCCGCATTACCGATTGCCCGCGGTCCTGCGTCAAAAAGGAAGCCGCCGCGGCCGAAAGACTGGACAAGCCCGCCTGTCAGAGATGACTTTTCAAATATAGTTACATCACAGCCGCCTCTTGCAAGATAGGCTGCGGCTGTAAGCCCCGCCATTCCGGATCCGACAATGATGACTATCGGCCGCCGCCCCGTTCCCTTCATAGAAGCCCGCACAATTCAAGGCTCTTTTGCCATACCGGTCCGACCTGGTGTTCGTCGGCGGCATGGGGAGCGGGTCTTTCTTCCGTGGTAAGATTGAAAAACCTACCGCTTTTACCTTCAAGCTCAGGCGCGGCGCTCAGATAGTAAAGCGCTTGTGCCGATACTTCGGGTTCGAGGGCGTTCTTAAGTATGTATTTTTCCTTGAAGCGCAGATACGCTTCTCCGTTCTGCGCGCCTATATTGGTGCGCACATTCCCCGGGTGCATTGCATTAACCGTTACCCCGGTGCCGTCAAAAAGTTGTTGAAACTTACGCATGGTTAACAGCTGGGCGGTCTTTGCCGCGCCGTAGCTTTTCAATCCCGTATACCGGTGGTGCTGCCAGGCCAGATCATCCAGGTGGATGCCCCCAAGGGCGAAACGGTGTCCTTCCGAGTTCACGTACACAATGCGGGCGCGGCCCTCGGCGCGTAACCGGTCCATGAGCAGCCAGGTCATCATAAAGGGCGCCAGATGATTCACTTGAAATACGGTCTCTATACCGTCCGGCGTGGTTGTATTCCTGGTGTAGTAGACTCCGGCGTTAGGTATGAAAATATCTATGGGATCATGTAAGTCGTTTAGTTCTGCACTTGCCCACCGCACCTGATCCAGGGAAGAAAAGTCGCAGATGACAGTGGTAACCGCCGCTCCCCAGCGCTCTTTCAGTTCGGCCTCAAGAAGGAGGCTTTTTTCCGGGCTGCGGTTCACACACACGAGCGCTGCGCCTTTAGCGGCAAAAAGCCGGGCGGTTTCAAGTCCTATTCCGGAGGTCGCCCCCGTAATGACCGCGGTTTTACCGGCCAACGATTCAACACAAGGAAGCGGATCAAGCCTTGAATTGCCCACAAGCTCAACCATGTGGGATATACGGTACTGAAAAAGATAAGCAAGGAGCTGTTTCATCCGAACCTCTTTCTCATAAACCGGCGGTAGCCCTTCCTTAAAAACCAGATATTGTCGAAAATATCGCCCCAGAGATCGTAGTAGTCCCTCTGATTAGTAATTTTCCCGTCACGCAGGGTAATGCGGCTTGCGCCGTAAACAGAGGAAGTGGGGTATTTTTTGTAGGATATGACCATCTCCCACTCCACAAAAATAAGGTCCCCCTCCATGACCGCGTTGTGAATGATGTACTCGAGGTCCCGGGAACGTTTGGCCAGCCGTTCGGTCATGGCGGTAAAATCATCTATGCCTTTCAGCTCCTGGATGGAGTCCTTGAATATGATATCATCGTGGTAATACGGCAGAAGGCGGCTGTAGTCTACCCCGCCTTTCCGGCTGTACACATCTTTCCATAAATTGCATAACTGTTCGGCGCTGGTAATCCGGTACTCTTCCACCTTAAGGAACTCCTTTCAAATCCGTACCGCGTATCATAACGGAGAGAAAATTGCTGTAATGACAAGTGTATATAACCGAAACACAGGAAGCAAGATGTGTGTACCATTGGAAGGATACGCAAGACCAGAATCAAACCTATGATAATCAGGGTTCCCAGCATATGTTCCTCCAGAAACAGGATAATCCAACTATAGTGAAGTTTTGGAGTTGAGCAATATGGACTGGCCATTATTTGAAGGAGAAAGCGGGAACAAGAAACCCGAGTTGCTCTGCCTCCTGTTTTTTGTATTGTTGTGAGCACTGTATCCAGTCGAAGGATGTGTATACTTCTTTATGGTCAGACAGGTATATATTTCAAAGGGCCTGCTGTCCGTGGGAAGGCCCTTTTTCGATAGTATTCTTCATTCCTATGAGGGAATCTATTGATACATCCTCATCAATTAACGGCCAGTAGATACCATATCCCGATGGAGAAATCTTGAACGGGATGTAAGGCAAATACTAAATGTAACCAGTCTCAGGGATTTTGAACGCTTTATCAGAGCTTTGGCTCCCAGAAGCAGGCAATTGTTGAATAAAACAGACCTCGCAAGAGATGCAGGTGTGTCAGTCAAGGCTATCAATGACTGGCTGCGTGTTTTGCAGGCATCAAATCAGGTCATCCTGCTTGAACCATGGTTCAGGAATACTTCAAAAAGGGTCGTGAAAACTCCAAAGGTGTATTTCTGTGATTCAGGACTTTTATGCTTTCTATTGGGAGTGACAGCCAAAAACTTCCCCGCAGCGCCTTTTGTCGGACAGATATGGGTAACACTGGTTTTCGCTGAATTGCGAAAACAAAACCAGACGCGTGATAACCCCTCAGTGTTCTGGTATTACCGCGGCCAGGCCGCCCGTGAGATTGAATTCATTATAGAAAAGGGAGGTAACCTCTCATTCCTGGAATGCAAATGGA
>JAFGQL010000136.1 GCA_016935695.1 Spirochaetales bacterium | reverse complement strand
GCCGGGCTCATATATCAGGGCGACACAGCGCTTGAGAAAGCAGAAGCCCTTGTAGTAGCCGGAGGTATCGCTTCTGCTACCGACGAACTGCGGACAGTATTCGACATCATCATTCTTGATGCTTCGGGGAGAATGCGGAAAACCGTTACCGCACTGTTCAATAACCTTACACTGATAATGACCGTTCTTTCTGTATTATTTGTAATGGTCATTATCCTCAGTGCCCTGCAGTTATTGTTTTTTGACCGGCTTATATTCAGACATGTTTCCCGCATTTCCGAGAGGATCCGCCAGATTGCCGACGGCGACGGTGACCTCACCTTACTTCTCAATGTGCAAAAACAAGATGAGTTCGGCATACTCGCGGGAAATTTCAACCGGTTCTCCCAGACCCTGCGTGAAAGAATACAGACAATCAAGGATGTATCCCAAAAGCATAAAGAACTTAAAGATACCCTGTTAGTGGAAAATGAACAGGTATTTGCAGCTGTAACAGAAATAACTTCCAACCTGAAAGCAATGAACAGTACCATGCACCGTCTGAATGAGATCGCTCAGCGCTCCCAGGACAGTATAGAACAGATCAATACCATAATCGGCGCCCTTGACAACCAGATAGAAACAGAAGCATCCATGGTAGAAGAATCCACGGCGGCGGTTACCCAAATGATAGCCAGTATTTCCAGCGTATCCGGTATCGCCGGTCAGCTGGAAACATCTGCTAAAGAACTCCTGGAAAAGGGTGAAGTCGGCAAGGATAAACTGGCCGCTTCTGTCGCGGCTGTCGATTCTATCAGCGAGAGCATACACGCGATAACAAATATGACCGCCCTCATTTCTTCTGTTGCTTCACAGACAAACCTCCTTGCCATGAACGCGGCAATCGAGGCAGCCCACGCGGGAGATTCAGGCAGGGGCTTTGCCGTGGTTGCTGACGAGATCAGAAAGCTGGCGGAATCTTCCAGCAGCCATTCCAAAGAAATTTCCAAAACCCTCAAGGCGGTCGTGGAACGAATTCACCACGCTGACGAAGTAAGCATGTCCTCACAGCAGAGCTTTTCCGATATTTTCAACAGAATAAAGTCCCTGGCAAGCGCCTTTGTGGAAATAAGCGCGAACATGGGTGAACTGAATACGGGAAGTTTGCAGATACAGGAAGCAATGGCATCACTCCAGAACATCGCCCATGAAACGAAGGCAGGCGCGGGAGATATACGTGAGGAAGCCGGCCAGATCAAGGAACAGATACAGAACATTCATGATGTCTCAAGCCAGGCGCTCACCGGTACACAGGAAATTCATTCCGGTGCCCGGGAAATTTCCGAAACGACCCTTCATGTGAACAAAATATCCCTGGAGCTGGATGAATCAACAAAGACTCTTGTGGAACAGGTCGAACACTTTAAGAGCTAATGAAAACCCATTCTGCGGGAAATCTCTGTCGCGCAGTCTATGACAGCACCGGCGATTTTCCGGGTATCCTGGTCCTTTTTCTGGTTCCGGTACCAGACGGTACTCACCGCGGCAATGGTTGTTCCCCGGTAGTCATGTATCGGGGCGCCGACACACTGGACGTTGATCTCCCATTCTTCATTATCGAAGGCCCATCCCCTCTCCCGGCAGACTTCTATGTCTCTAATGAGACTTTCCATGTCTTTATGGGTTTTTTGCGTGTGGGGTTCAAAGACTTCGTCTGCCAAGAGAGTGCGTATTCCGTCATTTGACATTCCCATGAGGAATGACTTGCCCAAAGACGTACAGTACAAGGGTCTACGCTGACCGATGATGGAATATTTGCGTATGCTGTTGAAATTCTCCACTTTGTCGATGTATACGATTTCCCGCTGCTGCAGAATGGCCATATACACTGTCTGGGCGGTTTCACCCGAGAGTTTCCGCAGCACAGGCTCGGCTTCGGTCTTGAGCTCCAGGCTGTTCAGATACAGACTGCACAGCTCAACAAACTCAAGACCGAGTTTGTACCGTGATTCCCGTTTCTCAATATATCCGCGTTCCATCAATGCGGACAAAAGCCGGTATACCGTGCTTTTATGAAGGTCCACGCTTTTGCTGATATCGGTAAGGGTGAGCCCTTTCTGCTCTTTAGACAACAGTTCCAGAATGTCAAAGGTTCTCGAAAGCGATTGTACTTTCATGCTCCCCTACTATAGCGGTACGGACTACATAAATCAATCAACACACATGGATCACCGGGCAAGCCAGCCGCCGTCGACCGCGAGGGTGTAGCCGTTGACATAAGAAGATGCCGGGGAGGCAAGAAACACTGCTGCGCCATGGAGGTCTTCCGGCGTGCCCCAGCGGCCCGCGGGAATACGTCCGAGAATTTCCGAACTGCGCTGCTCATCGGCACGCAATGCGGCAGTATTGTTTGTAGCCATATAGCCCGGAGCGATGGCGTTGATATTAATGCCATGCTGAGCCCACTCGTTTGCCAACAGCCTGGTAATTCCCATAACCGCGCTCTTGCTCGCCGTATACGACGGCACTCTTATTCCGCCCTGGAAGGACAGCATGGACGCAATATTGATGATATTACCGCCTGACCCCTGTTTCAGGAACTGCCGGGCTGCTGCCTGAGCAAAAAAGAAAACCGTCTTTATGTTGATGTTCATGACATCATCCCAGTCTTTCTCGGTAAAATTGATGGAATCCTCTCTCCGGATGATACCTGCATTATTGACCAGGATATCAACCCGAGAAAATTCCTTTACTGTTTCGTCTATGATTCCCTGCAGGGGTTCTATACTCGACAGATCAGCCTTGATACCCAGGAATTTCCTTCCGAGAGTCTCTATCTTCTGCCTGGTTTCCGGGGCATCCACGTAATCGACGCCGACGATGTCGGCCCCCGCGCCGGCAAGGCCCAGGGAAATCCCCTGTCCCAGACCGGTACTGCAGCCGGTAACTATTGCAACTTTCCCTGTCAGATCAAACATGTTTGTGTTCATTTCGCATTTTCTCCTCTTATGTTCACACCTGTTTCTTCCCGGAGGATCCCCGGGGCTCGATGCCGTCCACATCCGGGTGAATGATCTTGATGGTTGTGCGGATCACAAAGAACAATGAATATATCATCATGATACAGGATGATATGGGTACACCCAGATAAAAATATTTTTTCGGTATCTGAAAAACCGGGGTTAATTCCCGCGTCCTCTGGATCAGTCCGATTGAATAATAACACAACAGACCTATAAAAATCATGGAAATCAGGTCTACGACAAGGGCGTAGATCAACACCCCTCTTTCAGTTTTTGCCAGTTTTGCCACCCAATCCCCTACGCTGAAGTGCCCCTTGATCATCCAGACGCCTGCCGCTCCGTAGAATACAAGACCGGCGAACAGCAGTTCTATAATCTCATCGGTCCACTGAATCGCAGGGGCCCAGGGAATAAACTGTATCAATATTTTTCCCATCACGATCAGGAACAACAATCCCAGACATAACATCGTAATTATTTTGATGAATTTCATGATGAGCCCATCTACAACATTCATACCCTTAAGTAATTTTTCCATACGTTCTCCTTATGGACCCATTACCATGTTCGGAATCCAGGTGGCAATGCCGGGAAAGAAGGCAATGATGATCGTGACAATAAAGAAGCCTATAAGATAGGGCAGACACTCTTTGGCAAGTTTCATTATGGGAATGCCGCTAAAGGTGGTAACCGCAAAAATGCACATGCCCACCGGCGGTGTCAGATTGCCTATCATAATGAGAAGGGTCATGACAATACCGAAGTTGACCAGATCAAGACCATACATGGTCGCAATGGGCAGAAACAACGGTATGGTGATGAAGAAAATGGCGTTTCCTTCTAAAAAGGCCCCCAGGACAAAAACTATTCCGATAATGATCCAAATAACCGAAGCCGATGACGCACCCGCACCGGCTAAAGCCGCGATGGCGTTGTCCGGAATCCGCTGGTAGATGACCAGCCATCCGAAGAAATTGGCCGCCGCCATGATGAATAACAACGACGAGCTCTGTCTGATTGTCGTCCAGAAAACCTCAGGCAGGTCTTTTAGTTTAAGGTCCTTGTAGGTAAACCCCAGGATGAGGGCATAAAAACAAACGACGGCAGAGGCTTCTGTAGGCGTAAAGATACCGCTTAAAATGCCGCCGATAATGATGACAGGCGCCATCATCGGAAAAAACGCGCCGCAGAAACTTTTCCACACTTCTTTCCACCCGGCCCAGTTTGAGCGGGGCAGATTTCTGGGTTTTGCCATCAAGGCTACTGTTACCATTAATGCGACACCCATGAGCACTCCGGGTACAATGCCGGCGAGGAAAAGCCGGGAAACAGACACCATCGTGAGCGCGCCGTAAATGACAAACGGAATGGAGGGCGGAATTACCGGCCCTATGGTAGAGGCAGAGGCAACCAGGGAAGCCGCGAACACCGGCTTGTAATTGTTGTCCACCATGGCTTTATACTGGACCTGCCCCAGCCCCGCAGCATCGGCCACCGCGGAACCTGACATGCCGGAAAAAATCATGGACGAAATGATCGATACCTGCCCGAGCCCTCCGGGCACATGCCCGACGATTGCTTTGGCGAATCTAAAAATACGGTTTGTAATACCGCCGGTATTCATCAAATTACCGGCAAGAATAAAAAACGGTACAGAAAGCAGGGTAAAGCCGGTTGTTCCGGCATACATCCGCTGGGGTAACACAGTAAGGAAACTTGCGTCACCAAGACCGACAAAAAACATAATGGCCGTCATACCGATCGCGACAACGATAGGTACATTGAATATAATGAGTAAAAGAAGTACCGCGAAAATCAGAATTGCAGTCATGTATTCCCTCTACATTGGTACATACTTTGCGGGGCTTTCATTGCCCCGCAAAAAAAAGATGATACATACGACAGGCGTGATCGTTGTTATTTCCTGGAAGCCGTATAGTAGTCCATGAATTTATTGTAACCGGCCACGCCGACCTTTCCTTTCAGGATTTCCCATACGGAACTTGCTTTTTCTGCGAATGGAGCCGTGTCTGGCCATGCAACTTCCATTCCATTGGATTCCATGTCAGCAAGCTGTGCTTTCTCGTTGCTGCGGATTTCATTCTGCATAAACAAGCCGGCCTTTACCGCTTCTTCTTTGAGTATTTTCTGCTGATTGGCACTCAGTGAGTCAAATTTGGCCTTGTTCATAAGCAGATAGGTCGCGTTGTAGGTATAGTTCAACATCGAAATGTACTTCTGGGTTTCCCACATCTGCGCAGAGTGGATGGTAGCCACAGGGTTTTCCTGTCCGTCAACACGCCCCTGGCTCAATGCCATTGGAAGCTCGGTCCACGCGATGGTTTCCGCATTACCGCCAAGTGCGGTAACAGTTGCAGAGTTTACGAAGTCCGGCGGGGTTCTGAATTTCAGGCCGACAAAGTCATCGGGAGTATTGAGCTGTTTCTTTGAACAGGTAAAGGTTCTAAAACCGTATTCCCATCTTCCAAGAAACTCGAACCCGGCATCCTGAAGCTGGGGTTCCGCCCAATCCATGAAACCTGTGTTAAAAAAAGCGTCGACCGCATCATAGGTAGCAAATGCAAAGGGAGCCGTCACCAGATTGAAGACCGGAACATACTTCGCCACCGCAGGGTCAGTGGGAATCACCAGGTCAAGAGAACCCAGGGTAACCTGCTCATTCAGCTCAGGGGAATTGCCAAGGACGCTTCCTGGATAAATGGAAACGGTAATCATGCCGTTGGTCCTTTCCTTGACCGCCTCTGCAAATTGCAGTGCGGCTTTATGTGCCGCGTGGCTTTCAGCAAGGTAATGGCCGAACTTCAGTTCTGCCTTCACATCGGCTCCTCCGCCGGCAGCTTCTTCCTGTCCTCCCGCAAAGACGGTCAGCGACGCAACCAGGATACAGACCGTCAAAAGGATAGTTTTCTTCATTTTCATCCTCCTTAAATGTAGCACCGGTTAACAACCGGCTTGACTCTCATGATCTGCTTACCCGAAAAAGATTAGGTGCCTGCACTAAGTTTTACATCGTGAAACCTTATTTCATTATATAAACATTGTTATGATCTTAAAACCGCTTTTTCCCTTTGTCAAGGAAAACAAGGGGATGAATGTATGTCATATGTCTATCACCCGGGACAAGGGAGGGGCTTTGTCTTAGTCCAGTCGGTTCTGCGCCCCGAAACCCAGGAGAACACCGGTAACGGCGACGCTGCATCACCGGTTTTTCGCCTTGGTTCTTTTACGGTAACAGGGTATAATCCCTCGTCTTGAAACAAAAAGGAGCTTGAAAATGAACGCAGGACTTGTATTTATCAAACCTCACGCGGCTGTACCCGGGGTTATTTCTTTTGTAGAAACCAGTCTGGCACACGCAGGCATAACCATAGAGCAAAAAGGAAGGCTGAAAGGATCAGAAATTGAGTCACGGGGCATCATAGACCGGCATTACTTCGCCATTTCCAAGACGGCGATGAAAACCGACCCCGCAGACCTGAGCTTATCCTCACCGGTATATGATGAATTCCGGGGAAAATTCGGAACCGGATGGGAAGAAGCCCTTGCCGGCGGGAAAATGTACAACAGCGCACAATACATGGAGCGTCACCGCATACTCTCGGGAGAAACCCTGACTGCGGTCTGGACATCCGGCGCCTTCATGAAACTGGGCCCGGGGCTCTACGTGTGCAAGGTACCCGAGACAGGAGAATTCCTGATAAACGGATTCTATCCCGGCATGAGGGAAAAGTTCACCCGCCCTGACGCCCTTGTTCTGTGGTATGCCGTCGCCTTTGACGAAGCCGCCCTTCCATGGAAGAATTTCCGGTCTTTGGTGATCGGTGCGACAGACCCGTCAAAGGCCGCCGACGGCTCCATACGGAAACAACTTTATGCAGATTTTTCCCGGTACGGCCTTTCCTCCCGGCCCTCCATGAGCGATAACGGTGTCCATGCTTCGGCAGGACCGATAGAAGGTATGCGTGAGCGGATGGTCTGGGCCGGAATCCCCCCCCAGGACAGCGAACTGGGCACAGCCCTTGAGCGGCGCGGTCTGGGCAGTGCTTTGACAACGCTGTTGGAAAATTCTGAGGCAGTATACGAGGGAAACAAGGGACCGGTTTTTGACATTACCGAGGATGCAGACAGCAGCGCAGTTGCGGCATCATTGTCGTTGCCAGAATAAATGCCGCTCCGCAACAATGACCGGTCAACCCTGGTTTTTGGTAATCAATTGAATCAGATCCTGTTTTTTCCAGGGTTTTTGAAGAACTGCGAGGACTGCCGGGTTTGAAGCAACACGGTTGATGGCCTCATCATCGGCCTGACCGGTTATCATGATACCCTTTGCGCCGGGATGATGTTCCCGTATGACATCAAGAATCTGGTCGCCTCTCATGCCGGGCATGAGCCAGTCGGTAATAACAAAGGCAATATGTATGCCTTCCCGGCCCAAGTCCTCGATAACCTCGAAGGCTTCTTCGCCGTTCAGAGCACGTTCATAAATAAACTCATCCCCAAAGCTTCGCTTGAGCTCCTGCACCATCGCCAGAAGAATGATGGCTTCGTCATCTATGCACAGTATCGCCTTTTTCTCCACCCGGGGTTCCTTTGCCTTTCTTTTTTATGTTCAGCGTAATCCTATACCAGCCGTATCCTTCCGGCAAGGTCTTAAGACGCCGGACCTGCCTTTTTTATTTTCATTGTATAGCGGAGGGCTATCCGGTGGAATTTCCAATAGGTACCGTCGGCATGACGGTAGGCGAAATAACGGTACCCTGTGGTTTCATCGGAATAATCGACACCATTTTTGAACTGTATGAGGACAGCAAGTGAGTCGGAAGAAGGAAGGGTAAAATTAAACACAGGCCCGAGGGTGATGTTCACCAAATCGGAACCCCAGCCTCCGCTGTCCATAGACGATCGTGAGCGGTTATAGTCAATCCACTCGTTGGTCTCCACAAGGAATCCGAGGGTGTCAAGGACCAGGGGCATCCGGTAGCCCAGGAAATAACTGCCCAAAAACTTGAAACCGTTGAAATTCCGGCCGCTGTCGGCCTCGTACTGCCAGGCATCGTGTTTTCCAGCAAGGGTATAACCCTTGTATTCTACCCGGCCTGTTGCCGCGGCCACCACATGGTTCCATTCCCCGGGATAGACGGCCGCGAGATCAAACTGGAGGGTTGCTGACTGCCAGCACCGTGCGACCAGACCCGAAAAGGGTTCAGAAGCCGCGGCCTCCCTGTCGGGGCCGGGTATGTTCCTGCCCAGACCGTTAAAGACCAGCGTCCAGCCGGTACCCGCAGATAATCCTGTGGAAAAGGACAAAAACGCAAAAGGAGCAACCGTGAACTGGGCCACACCATTTACGCTGACAGGAGAAAGCTCCCCTGAGCAGCGGAAACCGATGCTGCCGCCTTTTGTCAGGACCCCGGTCCCCAGGGACAGAGGCCAGGTGAGCTTTCGTTCGATGATCCCTTTTGCCTCGGCGCTTCCCCATCCACTCCCGATGGACCTCCCCGGATCCAGGGCCGGGTCTACCCCGGCTGCAGCCTCATCCCGGGGGATGACAGAAAAATCAGGACCTGCGAAACCGCTGTCCTGGTATCCTTCGTGGTTTGGCACATAATACGCCCCCAGGACCTGTACCGTTGTTTCGGCAGTCTGGGCGTGAACACCTGTAAGCCCTGAAAGGACACAGCACAGAATACTTATGAGGCGTAAGGGATGTTTCATCTTTATTCCTTTCGTTGTCCGGCGGTTATGACCCACAGTGACACAAGAACGACCAGATGGGGCGCCAGAGCGTGGAGCCACCGGAAAAAATCGGGAACAAGAAAATCAGCGGTAAAATACCGGGTAATTATCCACAGCCCCCAGGCAGCGCAGATGACACCGTGGATCACCGCCGATGACGCCCCCCTAAACTGGATGAAAGGAGACAGGGCCAGAGCCAGCCCCGCGACAAGCTGGCCTATGGCAATTATCAACTCGCCGGGAGATCCGGGGGCCGGCTGGCTTCCAAGGAGTTTATTCAATGCCCGGCTGAGCTCGCTGCCTGTAGACTGGTAAGCGATAATGCCGGCAATGCCGGCCGATAGAAAAAACACCGCAAGGGTAATGGTTAACAGGGTGATTGATACACCCGCAGTTGATTTCATGTATGCGTCCGCCTTTCTGTGTCTGACTTAACGAACGTATTCTACCCGATATACGCGGGGAAAGAAACCAGAAACTCGGTATAATCAGCATTACTGGACGCGGTGATCGTGCCTTCGTAGCTTTCTATAATCCGTTTACAGATATCAAGACCAAGACCCATCCCCTCTCCGGAATGCTTGGTCGTGAAAAACGGCTCGAATATGCGGTCAATGATGTCCGCAGGAATCCCGTGGCCGGTATCCCGGAATGAAATATCCAGCCGTCCTCCTGTCCGGGTAACGGTAATGGTCAAGGTACCCCGGTAATCCATGGCCTGGGCCGCGTTCCGTATCAGATTGATCCACACCAAAGACAGGCTTTCATGAAGGGCCAGCACTTTTTCGTTCTGAAGGGATGTTTCAATTTTGATGCCGTGCTTGAGCAGATTATGCATCCGGATTAATACCTGGTTAATGCTTTTATCAATTTCTACCACCTGGGTTTCGGTTTTTACATCGTGAATAAGATAGGAACGCAAGGCCTCAATGACCGATGTAGCCTTGAGGGCCGATTCCTGAATGATGGTAAGCATACGCCGTGAAAGGGAAACGGTTTCTAACACGGACAAATAATCCAGAGACTGTAAATTTTCCAGGAGCGGGAGGAGGACATCTATGTCCTGATGCAGACCGGCATCTACCAGACAGGATGCCACCCGCTGGGGTGACGGTATACCCGCGTCTTTCAATCTACCCTCCAGGCTCTTGAGGGTCCGGTAACTGCTTGAAGGGACCACCAGTTCCCGGTTTTCCTCTATTCCCCGCTGCAAGAGGTAAAAATAGCTGTTCCTGTCGGATTCACCGGCTTTGCAGATGGTCGTTAATTGGGGAATGAAATCCGAATCGAAGAAATCAACCATACTGGATACAGAAGAAATTATGGCTCCCAGGGGGGTATTGAGTTCATGGGCAATACCAGCCGAAAGTTGACCGAGGGCCGAGAGTTTCCCTGATTCGACAAGGCGCTCCTGCATGTTCTTCAGTTCCGACAGGGAATGTGCAAGGTCCTGGGTCCGCTCGGCCACACGTTCTTCCAGCATGGTATTCATGCGCCGCAGTTCTTTGTCATTGGTCCGTACCTTGCCGGCCATATTGTTTAAAAGAAATATGAGGGAATCGATATCGTCGTACCCTGACAGGGGAATTTCCCAGGCGTAATTACCGGCCGCGATTTCATTAATACCTGAGGAAACATCGGCCACCACACCCCGTAGATTACCTGTCACAAAAAACATGTTGGAAAGAATAATGGCACCGAACAGCGTGAGTAGGACTACCCCGACAATGAGAATGAAACCTTCAACATTCCGGATAATTTCCTCTTCGCTGAAATACAGGGAAATGGTTCCAAGGAAAAAACCCTTGTGGTACACCGCCTGAGTCCGGACGGGTATCCATCTGTTCTGCGCATCAGGCACCTGGGACAGAATGATGCCGTTGGCGGATGTGTCGATAACAATGCCGGCAATACGTCCAGACGACAGATAGGTGTTTCCAAGGCGTACAGCCTGATCATCGTCTACATTATACAGAGGTTCCACCAGAATCTGGGCCGCTTCTTTTATTGTTGTATCCGCTCTTTTATTCCCGTCGGCCACCAGGAAGGACACAATCACGAAAATGAGTGCTATCTGCACTACCAGAATGCTGATGAAGTACAGAAGGACCGACTTGAACTGGACTTCGAAAATGAGTGACCGTTTGTGCTTCTTTTCCGGTTTTTCCATGCCCGGCTTATCTTTCCGCGTCGACATACTTTTTTACTATAGTGTCCACAATGTTAAGCTCGATTCCCTTTGTATTGGCCTTGCTGAACCGGTCACACAGGGCTTTCCCCTCCGCCGTTTTCCTGAATACCGCGTAGACCGGTGCGTCGGGAACAGGCAGGGGGATAATTCGCACAAGAAAACGGTCAGCCCGGTTTTGCAGGTAATATTTCAAGGAAATAAGATTAATGTCGAGTATGGCATCAAGACGCCCTACCCTCATTTTGTTTAAATGAATGTTGCGGTAATCCAGATTACTGACCAACTCTATGGTGATCAGCTCATGGTTCAGCAAATCAGGAAGGTACGCATCTTCCAGGAACCCGACGGTCAGACCGAAGAGATCTGACTGTTCGGAGACTTCCAGGATGGAGCTTCCTGCCGGTACCATCAAACCGCTTGAAATCATGGTAAAAGGGGAATCAGAAAAATAAAAAAGGTTTTCCCGTTTTGCGATTCTTGTAAGTAGGGGAATAACATCGGCCTCGCCGGATTCAAGCATTTTGATGGCCCGGGAAACCGGCATTACTCCTAAAACCTCTATGGTGACGCCTATCTCCGGGGCAATGAAGTCCCGCCAGTAATCCACGGTAACCCCCGAAAGAGTGCCGGTAACCGTATCTTCCATCATGTAGGGTTCAAGCTGAAAACCGACCATTCGTATCGTCTCTGCCGGTGTGGCGGTCATGAGCGCAGCAAGCACTCCTATACACAGCAATTTCATGCTCTTCTCTCCATTACCCTGTCTCCTTACCATACATAGTAGAAGAGAACATCCGGCGTTGCAAGAAATTAAGGTGACCGGGAGGACAGCTGTGATGAGAGCTAAAAAAAGGGGATGTGTCAGTTCATGGAAGGTTTAAAACCCATTTCCGCGGCAATGTAGTAAATGCCTCCCTTGCGTTTCAGGGCGCTCCGCCAGGACTCTTCCGGGTCTTTGGAAAATATAAGGGCCTGGTTTGCCGGAAGGACCACCCAGGAACCGAAAACCTTGAGCTCCCGCTCCAGTTGTCCGCCGCCCCAGCCTGAATACCCGGCATACAGCCGCACATCGGGGCGCTGCTCGGGATGAAGGGCCGGATAATGGTCCTTCAGATAGGCGATGACCGCCCTGGTATCGGGGTTGAAAGCCACACCGGGAATTACTTCGATCACCGTACCGCTCTCCAGTTCCGGTATGGGCGAATGAAGGCAGAAAAGAAAGTCCTGCTGGACCGGACCACCGATAAAAAGGGGCAGTTCCCCCGCCTCGGTTCCCATGAATTCCTCCAGGACAGCACCCAGCCGCAGGGTGCTCAGCTGGTTCACCACCAGACCGAAAGCACCTTCCTGGTTGTGTTCAACAAGCAGAACAACTGACTGGGTAAAATTGGGATCATCGAGTTCAGTTTCAGAAACAAGAAATTTTCCCTGCAGGTATTCCAACATTGCCTCCTTTTGGTTTCACTGTCAGTATAGCCTATACGCGGTCATTTTGCCATAATGGAAGCACATGAAGGTCCTTATCCCGGCAGTAAATGCCCATTATTCCCATACCTGCCTCGCGGCATACATTCTTAAAACACAGCTCACAGAGGCCGGAATTCCCTGTTCTGTTCAGGAATCCACCATAAACGACCGTACCCGGGATACGGTCACTGCCATACTGGCCGCTGCGCCCACCCATGTTCTCTTTCCGGTATATATCTGGAACAGCGAAAAGGTGAGGGCCGTTGCCGGCGATGTGCGGGAACTCCTTCCCGATGCTTTCCTCGCCGCGGGAGGTCCCGAAGCCCTGTCGCCGGAGTTCAGCGGATCGGTCGCCTTCGACGCCCTCATCGACGGCGAATGCGAAGGCTCCATAACCGGGTTCCTTCTGCAGCACCCGTCCCGGCCTTTTCCCGGCGGCGGCCCCCGGCTGGTGAACTTCGGCCGGGCAGATTTTGCAGAAACCCCCTTCCCCTATACCCGGGAAGAACTTCAGGGTTTTTCCACGAAAATTGCCTATTATGAATCCATCCGCGGATGTCCCTATTCCTGCGGCTACTGTGCAAGCGGTTCCCGCCAGGCATCTTCATGCCGGAGAAAGGCCCTGGACACGGTACTTAAGGACCTGGACCGTTTTCTTGAGCACCCGCCCAGGATGGTCAAATTCGTGGACCGCACCTTCAATCTGTACAATGACCATGCCCGGGGTATCTGGACCTACCTGGCCGGGCTCCCGGATAGTGCCCCGCCCCTCACCTTTCATTTTGAACTCCACCCGGGAAGAATCACCCCCGATGACATTGAACTGTTGCGGGAACTTCCACCCCGGCGGGTGCAGGTGGAAGTGGGAATACAGTCGGTTACAGGGGAGGTCCTTACAGCCTGCCGGCGCGGCGGTCAATCCGACTGGCCGGGCATAAGGGAAAACCTTCTGAAGCTGAACCGCCTTTCCAATGTCCGTACCCATCTGGATCAGATTGTGGGCCTGCCCTTTTCAGACCCCGTGGAAGCCGCCCGTTCCTTTGAGGAAATTCTTTCCACCGGTCCCCGGTATTTCCAGCTGGGGTTCCTGAAGGTCCTGCACCATACCGAATTTTACGACCGTAAAGGGGATTTCGGGTTTATCCACTCCATGTCACCGCCTTATGAAGTGTACCGTACAAAATGGATGGACCCTTCTGACCTGGCCCTCTTCCACAGGATTGAGTGGGCGGTGGACGCGCTGTACAACAGCGGGAATTTCCGCCGCGTCATGACCCTTGTCCTGGAAAAAGGGGCATACATATTTTTCAGGGAATTTACCGGGGTACACCTGAAGGACGCTGACAAGGATGTGCCCCCGAAAAAATGGGAAGCGCTTTCTGTGTCGGTCATGAATACCTGTGATGCCTTAGGCTACGGTAAAGAAGCCCTTGACCTCCTCCGCCTGGACTGGTGCGCGGTGTGCCCTTCGGCACTCTATCCCGGGCAGTTGAAACCCTGCGCAGACGGGGAAATGGAACAGGAACGATTGAAGGTGTGGGAACAGTTGAAAGAAGAAGGCTTTTCCCGGGTTCCCGGGGGGTTCTCCATGAGAATCTACAACAAGTCCATTTTATACCTGGCGGCAACCAGCCAGGGTATCGCGGCAGCAGGCGGCAGAAAAGTCCTGTTCATCCCTGCAGAAAAGGACCCGGCGCAGGAAAAACTCAGCCTGGTGATCGATCCTCCCTGAAATACACGGCCCGCCGGGCTCCAGGGCCTTAACTCACGCGCTGTTCAGTAGATGCCGCCGTAGAGTAATTCGCGTTTACTGACGCCGGGATCATCCTCATCTACCGGTACCGGCAAAATACCGGCCCTGCCGTCTTTCAGCGCTTCCACATCATAGGATGACAGGTTCTCTCCCGTTATGAGGACCCCGGGCGGATCTGTCAGCCACACCTCTATGCCGCTGTGAGGAAGAAAACGAACCCGGTCTTTCACGTAATCCCTGGCCGCGCGTTGGTTGTCAAAACCGGTAACAAGAAATGACCTCCCCGTCACTGGCCGTACCCGATTTCCGCAGATAGCCACTTTTCCGTTACATCCAGGCTTTCATTGTGCCGGCGGGACAGGTCCTCCATCTGGTCCTTGAGGATCCTGCCCACACTGTAATAGACCGACTGGGGGTGGGAAAAAATATAGCCGGACACCGAGGCGGCGGGCTGCATCATGCAGCTTTCTGTAAGGGTGATGCCCGTACGGGCCTCCACATCCAGGATGCGCCAGATTTCCGCTTTGTCCCGGTGGTCCGGACAGGCGGGATAGCCCGGCGCCGGCCGGATGCCCCTGTAGCGGACCTTCAAGAGATCTTCCACCGGCAGGTCCTCATCAGGACTGAAACCCCACAGCTCTTTCCGTACCTTCTGATGCAGGTATTCGGCAAATGCCTCGGCCAGCCGGTCGGCAAGGACCTTGGCCAGAATGGAACGGTAATCATCCCCGTCAAGGCTTTTGAGATACTCATCCAGACCAAACCCCGCTGTGACGGCGAACAAACCCAGATAATCGGCCACCCCGGAAGCCTCCGGGGCAATGAAATCACAGAGGCTGTAGTAGTGGTCCACCGTGTCCTTCCTGCGCTGCTGCCGCAGCGTTTCAAACCGGCCGATACAGGCAGCAGGTTCTAAAGGATTGTAGACCAGAATCCCGTCGTCCGCGGTGGAGGCAGCAGGGAAAATGCCCGCGATCCCTTTCGGCGTGACGGCGTTCTTCTGCGCCATGTCGTCGAGCATCCCTTTGGCGTCGTCATACAGGGTTCTGGCCTCTTCACCGAATTCCTTGTGTGACAGGATATCGGGAAACCGGCCTTTCATGTCCCAGGCATAGAAAAAGAAGGTCCAGTCAATATAGGGAATGAGGGTCTGCACCGTCACGTCGTCACCAAAGACCGTTATGCCGGGTGCCTGCGGTACCGGGGGCGTATAGGCAGAAAAATCAGGGGCAAAGCGGTGTTCCCGGGCTTCCGGGAGGCTCAGGAACGACAGTGATTCCATTTTGCCAAGACGTTTTACCCGCTGGGCTTCGTGTTCCACGGCGATTTCCCGGGCAAAGTCAGGCCGCTGGGCAGGGTTGAGAAGTCTTGAAACAACCCCCACGCACAGACTCGCGTCCTGGACGTGTTTGACAATACCGGAATACTCAGGTGCAATCTTTACAGCGCAGTGGATTTTGGAAGTAGTCGCTCCGCCTATGAGAAGGGGTATGTCCATACCGGCCTTTTCCATTTCCTTTGCCGCGTGGACCATTTCATCCAGGGAAGGGGTAATGAGACCGCTCAAGCCGATGATGTCCGCGCCCTCGGCAACCGCCCGGGAATGTATATCCTCCCAGGGAACCATGACACCCAGATCTATCACCTCGTAATTATTGCACTGCAGCACCACACCCACGATGTTTTTTCCGATATCGTGGACATCACCTTTCACCGTTGCCAGGAGTATCTTCCCCTTGGCCCCGCCTTCTGTACCCGCCGCGGCATTCGCTTCCTGTATGAAGGGCTCCAGATAGGCTACGGCCCTTTTCATGACCCTGGCGCTCTTGACTACCTGGGGAAGGAACATCTTGCCTTCTCCGAACAGTGTCCCGACTATGTTCATTCCGTCCATCAAGGGACCTTCTATGATCTGGAGGGGATGGCTGAAAGCTGCCTTTAGCTCCTCGGTATCCTCGACAATGTAGGTGCTGATACCCTTAACCAGGGCATGGATCACCCGTTCCCTCACCGGCGCCTGCCGCCACTGGGCGTCTTCCTTTTTCCCGCCTTCCTTTCCTGAAAGGCCTTCGG
Source organism: Spirochaetales bacterium (assembly GCA_016935695.1). Taxonomy (GTDB): domain Bacteria; phylum Spirochaetota; class Spirochaetia; order JC444; family Marispirochaetaceae; genus JAFGQL01. The sequence goes on along the minus strand of JAFGQL010000136.1, from coordinate 11,798 downwards.
CCAGTTCAATGAGCCGGTCGGTAGCGGAAGCCCCGCGGTTGAGGATCACGTCCTCGATAGCCTCAAGCAAAGGCGGCTCGATCTCGTCATAGACATCAAGCTGGCCGGCATTCACGATACCCATGTCCATTCCCGCGCCGATGGCGTGGTACAGAAACACCGAGTGTATGGCTTCGCGCACCCTGTTGTTTCCCCGGAAACTGAAGGACACATTACTCACGCCGCCGCTCACCCGGGCGCCGGGCAGATGTTCCTTTATCCAGGCGGCGGCCCGTATGTAGTCAAGGGCGTAACCGCGGTGCTCGTCTATACCTGTTGCCACGGCGAAGATGTTCGGATCGAATATGATATCCTGTCCTTTGAACCCCGCCTTGCCGACGAGAAGATCATAGGAGCGCCGGCAGATGCTTATTTTACGTTCGTAACTGTCTGCCTGGCCCTTCTCGTCAAAGGCCATGACAATAACTGCAGCGCCGTATTTCCTTATTTTGGCCGCACGTTCAAGAAACAGGTTTTCCCCTTCTTTCAGGCTGATGGAATTGACGACCCCCTTTCCCTGAATGGCTTTCAATCCCGTTTCCAGAACCTCCCATTTCGAGGAGTCAATAACCACCGGCACCCTGGCGATATCCGGTTCACCGGCAAGGAGATTCAGGAAATGTTTCATCTCGGCCTGGGCGTCGAGCATGGCCTCATCCATGTTGATGTCGATCATCTGGGCGCCGTTTTCCACCTGCTCCCTGGCAATTTCCAGGGCCGTTTCATAGTCTTTGGAGCTTATGAGTTTTTTAAACCGCGCCGAACCTGTGACATTGGTGCGTTCGCCGATGTTCACGAACAACGAATCATTCCCCAGGACAAGAGGTTCCAGTCCTGAGTAGTTTGACCGGGTATCGGCAGGCGGCCGTTTTCTGGGCGGGTACGGTCTCACTGCTTCCGCAATTGCGCGGATATGTTCCGGTGTAGTACCGCAGCAGCCGCCGACGATATTAATCAGTCCTTCCCGGGCGAATTCCTTCAGTACCGCCGCCATGTGTTGGGGGGAATCATCATACTCGCCGAACTCGTTGGGAAGTCCAGCGTTGGGGTGGGCGCTCACATATACGTCGGCGCAGCGGGCGAGTTCCTCCACATAGGGTTTCAGGGTGCCCGCGCCAAGGGCGCAGTTCAAGCCCACCGAAACCGGCCGGGCATGACTGACCGAGATCCAGAACGCTTCAGGTGTCTGCCCGGAAAGGGTCCTGCCGCTTGAGTCGGTGATGGTCCCCGAAATCATGAGGGGAATCTCCATGCCGAGTTCCTCTTCCAGGGTCCGCAGGGCGAAAATGGCCGCCTTGGCATTAAGGGTATCGAACACCGTTTCGATCAGGACAAGGTCGGCACCCCCGTCAATGAGTCCCCGGAGGGCGCAGGTGTAGGTGTCAGCAAGGCCTTCAAAGCTGACATTCCGGTAGGCCGGGTCGTTCACGTCGGGAGAGATGGTCAGGGTGCGGCTGGTGGGACCCAGTACACCGGCTACATATTTTGTACAACCGTCATTGCTTTCCCTGATATGGGCGTCCACTGCTTTTCTGGCTACAAGGGCCGAGTAATAATTCAGCTCCCAGACCAGATTCTGGGTGCCGTAGTCCTCCTGGGAAATGGCGGACGCGTTGAAGGTGTTTGTCTCTATGATATCGGCGCCGGCTGAGAGCATCTGGCGGTGTATGCCCTCAATGAGCTGCGGCGAGGTCAGGGAAAGGATGTCGCTGTTTCCCGAAAGGCGCAGCTCTTCCGCATTCGTACCACGCAGTTTATCCAGGACCTTGCGGTACGCCCCGCTTCCCCAGGCTTCTTCCATGTTGGCAAGACGGTAGGCGGACTCGTCCAGGCGGGCTTTTTGTATCATGGTGCCCATGGCGCCGTCCAGGAACAGTATCCGCGTGTCCAGTTCCCGGGTGAGTTCGTGTGTACGGATCAAAATGTATACCTCATATTCCCAGCGCGTCGCGCTGGGCAGCGTAGATGACAGTTATTCCCTCATCGGCAAGATCCAGGAGGGTCGACAGCTGGTTCCGTGAAAACACGCCCTGTTCGCCGGTCCCCTGGACTTCCACCAGATGCTCGTCCCGCTTTACCACGTTCATATCCACATCGGCGCGGCTGTCGTGGGCATAGTCCAGGTCGCAGATGTATTCACCGTCTACAATGCCGACGCTGACCGCGGCTACCTGACCTTTCAGATAATACGCGGCTCCCGGCCGGCCCTGGGTTTCGGCAAGACGGGACAGGGCGTCATGGAGCGCCACCCAGGCCCCGGAAATGGCGGCAGTACGGGTACCGCCGTCTGCCTGGAGGACATCACAGTCCAGCAGGATGGTCACTTCACCAAGACGTTCGGTATGGACGGCTGCCCTCAGGGCCCGGCCGATCAGCCTTTGTATCTCGGTGGCCCGGCCGTCGGGTTTGCCTATGCTCCTGCGTTTTCTGCCGCCTCCGGTGGATCCGGGAAGCATGCCGTATTCGGCGCTGATCCAGCCCTTGCCGCTTCCTTTCAGGAAGGACGGAACTTCCATTTCGATGGAAGCGGTACAGATGACACGGGTGTTCCCGAAAGATGCCAGGCAGGACCCCGGCGGATGTATGATGTACTGACGGATAAAGGATACTTCTCTCATAGGGCCTCAGTATATAAAAAAAGAGTGATTACCGGAACCATCCTGGTAATCACTCCTCTTATGTTTTTGCTTCCGGGTGTACTTATTCTTGTCCCGGAACACCCTGCCGGGAGGAAGGATGGCCCTTCCCGCCTTTTTCCGTACCTCTTTTGCAAGACGCGCGCCGCCTTCAGAAGAGGTACTGTGGCCCGTTGTGCCCATACTGTATGCACCTCCGTTTTACTATGTAGGATTAATTATACAACAGACAGGGCCGGAACGTACAGAAGCAGGACTAAAGGTGGGACACCCTGTTTCTGCCTCCGTCCTTGGCCATGTACAGGGCTCTGTCGGCACGCTCGACTATATCCCGGGGATCGGCCATATCGGTGGTACAGCTGGAAACACCGATACTCACCGTCACCTTAAACCCCTCGATGTCTTCTACCTGTGTTTCAATGATACGCCTGAGTTTCTCGGCGGCGATCACAGCACTGTTTATGGTGGTTTCCGGCAGGACAACGGCAATTTCCTCACCGCCGTAGCGGCAGGGATAATCGCTGGAACGGATGTTGTCATGAATGACCCGGCTTACGGTCTTCAGGACCGAATCCCCTTTCTGATGTCCGTGGGTATCATTCACCTGCTTGAAATGGTCAATGTCAATCATCATGAGGCTCAAAGGCCGTTTATACCGGTGCCTGCGCCGCCATTCCTTGTGGAGGGTTTTGTCAAAACTGTGACGGTTGAAAAGACCGGTAAGACCGTCGTAATAAGCAAGGTCACTCAGGTTTTTTTTCTTTGCGGTAAAAAGCCTGGAAATCTCGGAAAAGCGCTCCTTGAGACCCTGGTCCTCTACATCATTGATCAGGTCCATGATCCGGCTTTCCAGTACAAGGCTGTCTTCCGGAGAGACCGTTTCCCGCAGGGTGTCCCGGGAAGCGTCGGTAACGATAAACTCGAACTCTATTCGGCCGACCTGGACAATCTCACCGCCCTCAAGTCTGCGGGTGATTATCTTCTGGGTATTGATCCAGGTGCCGTTGGTGCTGTTCATGTCTTCCAGCACAAAACTCCCGTCATCCCATCGCATCCTGGCATGGTTACGGGATACCGTGGGATCGGAAAGAAACACATCGTGCTTAGGACTCCTTCCGATGAGGTAATCCTTTCCGGGCCTTAAGGTGTATCTGCGTTTTTCCGTTTCCAGGTAATAATTCAATTTCATGTACTTTGTGACATCCTGCCATTCATATTAGGAAATGAAATACGGTCACGTCAATAAGGGATCTTTCATTCCGCCTCATTCCGCTGATGCCCGGGACTGGATACGGGAGTTCATGGCGTGCAGCCCGTTTCTCCTGTTAGGAGAAAGATGGGTTTCCAGTTTAAGGTCGCTGAACAAAAGTGATGCGTCTCTTCCCTTAAACCGGCTGCGCGGCACTCCAGTGTAGAAGGCAATGAGGATGGCTATAAGTCCTCTCACAATTGCAGAATCGCTGTCTCCCCTGATGTCCAGAGTACCATCACCGGTTTCCTTTATTACCAGCCAGACGCTGCTCATGCAGCCCTGGACAAAATTTTCGTCTCTTTTTTCATCTGCCCCTAAGGGTTCCAGAGATTCCCCAAGGTCAATAATGTACTGGTAACGGTCCTCCCAGGATTCGAGAAACCGGAAGTCTTCCTTTATGTGATCGATGGATATCTGCATAATGATACTAAAATACTCATAATCCGGACCTGCCGCAAGAAAATACCTGGTTTACCCATGTCCTCATCCAAAAAAAACCTCATATAGCATCAAAATATCTTGACTTACGAAGTTTTTTTCGTATATTTATATTCATGTTTACCTTTTCGTTAAAGGCGGAGTCATGAGTCAGGAACCCAATACCCAGTGGACTTTTCTTACCAACCATGCACATGTGCTGTTGTGCCTGGCAACGGCGCCCCACATGCGTATGCGGGACATCGCCCAGAAAGTGGGAATAACCGAACGGGCGGTGCAAAAAATCATTGCCGACCTTGAAACCGAAGGATTTATTGAAATCAAAAAAGAAGGCCGTTGTAATGTCTATACAGCCCACATGCAGAAGCACTTACGGCATCCTATTGAATCCCACAGTTATGTGGCTGATCTGTTAAAACTTGTCGCGGCCTGGGAAGAGGATACCTGACAGCCGCGTTCCCCATATCCTTAAAAATAGATCATTCCCGGGAGGAATACATGGACCTGCACACTCTCATTAAAAAAACAGAATTGAACGACGCGGTCATAGATGTGTTGAAACACGCAGCCAATGTAACCATCGCGTCCAATGTCGGCGATCTTGAACAGCTTGCCTGTCCCGGCGGCGCCGACACGTTTACCGTCTCCTATGCCCTTCCTGACGGAAGCATGGTAGACGAAGCCGATGTGGTCCGGTTGAAAAACGGCATCAGTGCCAACTACCGGGAAGCCTACATGCGGCGGCGCGACCCTGATTGTATGGTTGTAGCCGACGCTCGTCCATCGGACAAGGTTCGTTTCCACGATAAATACGGCTACAATTTTGATATTCTTAAAACCGAGACCCTCTCTTGGCTGAAAAGCCAGGAACTGGCCGTCTTCCCGTTCATCATGGGACCTGAAGCCATCGGTGCAGACGCTCTGGCCATCTGTCCCGCGAACGCGGGGTTCTTCGCCCTGGGCCTTGGGCTCCTTCAGGGAGTGCTGGATCTGAATTCACTTGACCGCCCCTTCAGGCCGGCTACGGTCATTTACGTCGCGCCTCCCTTCCGCCATACCCATTTCAAGGGGAAACAAGTGGTTGTTCATGACCGGGGAGAGGTCCACGAGATTTTTTCCTACAACCTGTATCCGGGCCCCAGCGCGAAAAAAGGTGTTTACGGCGCGTTGATCGAACAGGGAGAACGGGAAGGATGGGTAACAGCCCATTGTTCCTCTGTCAAAGTGGTAACTCCCTACGACAACGAAGTCACCTTCATGCACGAAGGGGCCAGCGGCGGCGGAAAAAGCGAAATGCTTCAGCAGCCTCACCGTCTTGCCGACGGCCAGCTCCTTTTAGGAGAGAACCTGGTAACGGGAGCAAAGCGCTACCTGGAAATTCCCCGTACCTGTGAACTTTTACCGGTATGCGACGACATGGGCCTCTGCCACCCGGACATACAGAATCACGGCGGCCGCCTGGGACTTGTAGACGCAGAACGGGGCTGGTTCATCCGGGTAGACCATATCGGTGAATACGGAACAGACCCGGATCTTGAGCATCTGACCATTCACCCCAGCACCTCCCAGCTGTTCCTGAACGTGAACGCGGTACCCGGCGGAACCGGCCTGATCTGGCAGCACATTGAAGACGAACCGGGTAAACCCTGTCCAAACCCCCGGGTGATTGTGTCCAGGGACATGATTAAGAACGTCATAGACTCCGAGGTGTACATAGACATCCGCTCCTTCGGCGTGAGGACTCCGCCCTGCACCAGGGAAAACCCGGATTACGGCATCTTGGGACTGTTCCACGTACTGCCGCCGGCCCTGGCCTGGCTCTGGCGTCTGGTAGCTCCCCGGGGATACGCAAACCCGAGCATTGTTTCCAGCGGAGAAATGACCAGTGAAGGCGTGGGCAGTTACTGGCCCTTCTCTACGGGCAAAAAGGTAACCCAGGCCGACCTGCTGTTGGAACAGTTCCTGGAATCACCGGACACCAGATACGTCCTCGTGCCCAACCAGCACGTAGGCGCGTGGAAAACCGGCTTCATGCCCCAGTGGATCATGCGGGATTACCTGGCACGGCGCGGTCACGCCCGTTTCAAGGATGATCAGATAACACCTGCACGCTCGCCTCTTTTGGGATACGCCATAGAGAGCATGCGGCTGGAAGGCATCATGATACCGAAATGGTTCCTTCAGGTGGAAACCCAGGAAGAAGTAGGAGAAGAAGCCTACGATATCGGCGCCAAAAAGCTAACCGACTTCTTTCATGAACAGCTGAAAAAATTCCTGCAGCCCCAGCTGTCGAAAACAGCCAGGGAGATTATCGACTGCTGTCTTTCAGGCGGAAGCGTGGAGGACTACGGAAAGTTCATACAGTCAAGGGATCTATAAAAAAAAGAGCGCAGTGAACTCCTTAACTGCGCTCTTTTTACTTTGATTAAGGAGAATAAAATATGAAAGAAACCAAAAAAAAATGGGTGGTATTAGCTGCAGGGGTGTGCATCCAGATAGTCCTCGGCGGCGTTTACGCCTGGAGCACCTTCACGCCCTACCTTCTCGACGGTTACGGTCTTTCCAAGGGACAAAACGGGTTGATATTCGGTACGACCATTATCAGCTTCACCGCAGTTATGATTGCTGCCGGACGCGTCCTCAATCGCCGGGGCCCCAGACTGACCGCCCTCATCGGCGCCCTCCTGTTCCTGCTGGGCTACCTGCTCTCCTCCTGGACGAAGGGATCATTCCCCCTCCTGGTGCTGAGTATCGGCGTCATGTCCGGCGCCGGTATAGGTTTCGGATATGTATGCCCCTTGTCCGCAGGGATGAAATGGTTTCCGCGCCAAAAAGGCCTTGTAACGGGAGTGGCTGTTGCAGGCTTTGGCGGCGGAGCAGTCCTTCTGACTGCCGCGGCGAACATACTTCTTCCCCGGATGGATATCCTTGATTTCTTCAGGTGGTACGGAATTTCCGCGGGGGCGCTTCTTTTTGCCGCTTCCCTTCTATTGTCCTTTCCTGAAGACCATGACACAGAGAAACAAACCAGACCGGCAATTGCCCTTACAACTCCGGCGTTTTTTCTTTCTGCAGCCGGTCTTTTTGCCGGTACCTTCGCAGGCCTCATGGTCATCGGCAACCTGTCCCTCATTCTGGAAACAGCCGGACATGCCATTACCGTAGTAGCCGTGTCCATAGCCGTTTTCGCAGGCGGAAACGCCCTGGGCCGAATATGCTGGGGGATTTTTTACGACCGGCTCAAAGAACTGGCCATGCCCCTTTCCCTGGTGAATATGGCACTGCCCGCCCTCCTGCTCCTCGTACCCCTTTCTCCTCCGGTTTTATACACGGCAATACTTCTTCTGGGATTCGGATTCGGATCGAATTTCGTGGTATACGCCGGGGTCATATCCGACTATTACGGTATACAGGCTTTTTCCAGTGTGTATCCCATAAGTTTCCTTGCCTACGGCCTTGCGGGACTTATAGGACCGGGCGCGGGGGGTATGATCGCCGACAGGACCGGATCTTTCACCGCTGCAATTGCATTCAGCGTGGCCATGCTCGGTGCCGCCGCCCTTGCCCTGTATATCAACCGCCGCGTCTTTCAATCTCCCTCGATTGCCGCCACCACATATTCGGCATATAAATAGGGCGGGCGTTTGGCATCGGAACTCGTGAATGAGGAATTGAACACGGCGACCAGCCCCAGATCCCTTGTGATGAATATGTACTGTTCCCGGGCCCCCCAGGCAAACACCGTAGAATGTCCGCGGTAGTCATTTATCCAGAACCCGTAGCCGTATGTCCCTCCGGTATAGGCATCCCAGGAATACCCTTTTGACTGGGGAGAAAACATCCTGTCGATCCATTCTTTTGAAACGACCTGTCGGCCTTTCCATACTCCGCCGTTGGACAGCATGAGACCGATTTTTACGGCATCCTCGGCAGACATGGAAATCCACGCTCCGCCAAAACAGACCCCTTGAGGATCGAAATACCAGGATACCGTTTCCATGCCGAGGACATCGAACAGGTGTTCCCTGGCGTAGTCGAACATATTTGTGCCGGTGACATCCTGGACAAGCCGGGAAACCAGATGATGATTGCCTGTATTGTAGTTGAACCGGGTACCCGGAAGGGATTCCATGTCCCTTGCCAGAATGAAATCAATCCAGTCGGGACTCATGATGAGCGGGCGGAAGAAATGCTGCCAGTCGGTTGATTCGGGCCAGGAAATCCCCGAAGTCATGGACAAAAGATGAGCCAGGGTGAGCTTCTCCTGCCAGGGGTGGGCGACGGACTCATTTTCAAGATACATCATGACCGGGACATGCTCATGGGGGACATATCCCTCGTCCACTGCGATACCCGCGATGACGGAAGTGACGCTCTTTGCCACGGAGTAAAAATTATAGATACGGTGCTCATCACCCGGATTCTTCAGAAACCGGTACCGCTGTATGCCGTCTTTATAGATGATAACACTGTCCACCTGGCCTTCAGCCCGAAGGATTTTTGTAAGAGCTGAAAAATCAAGCCCGTGCGCATCCGGGGTCAGGCTGAGGAGCAGGCATATCATCAACGCTGCAAAAGTACCATTCTTCCGGTTATGCATCAAAAGTCCACCCTCCGTCATGATGATATATCATGAGCTTCGTCATACCCCCGTCAACCACAATGTTCTGGCCGTTAATGAACCCGTTTGCCGGATCACAGAGGAACATGACCGCGTTCACTATATCCTGAATTGTTCCCACCCTTCCTGAAGGATGCTGATGAGCATCACTGCCGGAATGTTCAGCTCCGGTTGTTTCTATCCATCCCGGCGACACAGCGTTCACCCTGACCCGCCCGGCAAGGCTTACCGCCATGGCATGGGTAAGAGCACCGATACCGCCCTTGGCGGCTGTGTAACTCTCGGTATTTCCCTGGCTCATGAACTGCCGGGTGGATGAAATATTCACGATGCTCGCGCCTGTACGGAAATGGTCCGAAAACAACCGGGTAAGATAAAAGGGTGCGGTTACACCGGTGCGCAGTACGTAGTCAAAGTCATCATAACTGCAGTCACATAAACCGCCCCGGGACAGACAGGCATTGTTGACAAGGTAATCAACCGCCCCGTACTCAGCAATAACCTTGCCGGCAAAGACTTCCAGGGTCTCCCTGTCTGCGATATCCCCGGTAAAATAATCATTCTCACGCGTATCAATTACACACACTGCTGCGCCGCGGCAGGCAAACTCATCACAGATCCCCCTGCCGATCCCCCGTGCCCCGCCAGTCACAACTGCCACTTTCTGCTGCTCCACTGCCACCTCTCCTTGTTTCGTTCGGCCAGGATAATCCAAAGACCTTACATCTCCCCGGCCAGGGTTCCGGCTTTCTTAGCCACGTAAAACCCGTAGCTGTAGTAATCGGCGTATGTCCGGTACAGTCGTATTTCTTCCCGTTCCGCGGCAACGAGGTTTTCGGCTTCCCGGCTATGCCCGTGCTGTTCAAGAAAAGTTGAAAAACGCTCTTCCATAGGGGCGTAATAATTGTCGATCCAGCTCTCTTTAGGCAAAGGAAAATATCCGGCGATTGAGAACCCCTGGTTTTCCAGAACACGGATGTTATCTGATGCTTTCGCTATCTGTGGATACTCAACATGCCAGTGGGCTTCTATCTCACGGGGCCGCTCGCTGCTTGTCCAGGTTATTTCACTCAAAGCCATATAGCCGCCGGGTTTAAGGAATTCCTTCCAGGACGCGATACCGTTTTCAAACCCGATGTTGTAGACCGCACCCTCGGACCAGATGATATCGAATTCCCCCTTTTCAAAAGGCAGACTGTCCATGGATGCCTGAAGGGTGGTAATAGCGTCATGTAATCCGCTTTTTCCTGACCGTTGGTCCAGTTTTTCCAGGAATGCCGGAAACAGATCCACCGCGGTGATCTGCCCATGGGTCGCTTTCGCAAGAGTGAGTGTCTGGGCCCCTGTACCGCAGCCGATATCCGCTATCTTTAGACCGTCCAGGCCGGTAAGGTCTATAAAACTCAGGGCCTTAAGAGTATCGGCCTCGCTCCCCGGCCCCTGGCGTTCAGCATTCCGGTGAAAATCTATAAGAAGATCCAGTTCTGTCATAAATTGTGCCCCCCCGGTGCGGTTGCCGTATCACAAGTATGCGTCGGCGGTAATAAGCCTGGTGGTATACGAGATCACCGTCAGGCGGATACCCCGTGCAGCATTGTATAGGTAATAGTTTTTGCCTTTTTTCACTATATCACTAACAGGAGTTTCCTTGACTGTCTGGTGCACGAGTTTCTCAATATCTTTATCTGTTCCGTCTATGGAAAGCTTTTTGCGTACCCGTCCGTATACGAGGGGAGTATAGGAGAGGTTATCCAGTATATGCTGTTTTACATCGGTCATCGGTTCCTCGTAAATGCAGAAAACGGACATCTGCCAGTTATGTTAAAAGGCATAGACAAACTACCATATGAAAAATGCTTTGTAAAATATATAACACTGAACTCGAGGTGCAAAAAAAAGCAGCCTTTTTCAGGAGGCTGCTTTACCATATACCCTTAAATATTTATTGCGCAGGGTCTTGATAATCCAGGATGATGAAAACCTCATCTGCGCTTGCGTTACCCAGATCCGTGCCTACTCTGAAAAAACCTCCGGTTTCACCGGGCTGAAGCAATCCGCCTGTGGGGAAACGTACAAAGGAACCATGATACAGACTGATACTGTCGCCGTCCATCAGAACAACCTTTATGCTATTAAGCTTTGCCGGGGTTGTCCCGGTATTCTGAATGCTTATTTCAAGGCCAAGATCACCATCTTTTTCGCCGAACCTGTACCCTAAAACTGTCAACTCTGCTGAAACCGGTGTTAGCGCAGGTGTTCCAGTTCCAGGAGTCGGCTCATTCAGGCCAAGGCTCAGGGTCAGCTCAGCCTGTGTTATCGAATTGAAATCAGCAAGGGTCATACTCGTCGGGCTATATGTGAAAAAATACCCGGTATCGTCTGGACGGAGTCCAATATTGCTGGATGTTTGATTGCTGGTATCATACTCCCTTAAATGACCCCGCATGGTGGAATCAACACGCTTCACCTGAGTTCCTGACGCGTTCTGCAGACTCAAGCCGCGGGCATACACATACTTAAAGTCATCATTTGAGGTATTTTGCCCCTCAAGCAGGTAGTAAAATGAATAGCTGTCATTCATAATAAGGCGGGCAAAAAGGATAGCCTGCCCGGCGGGAGTTACGTTGTCATCCGAGGAGGACGCGAGGCTTACAGGGATCCGTTTTGTTATGTATGTCGGTGTGGAATAACTCCCGCTGGCGGTAAACCGGGAGCCTTCTATGCGGTACACACAGTTGCTTACGGCAGTTACCGCTGTACCGGTAATACCGGCGGTCTGTTCCTCTTCCTCTTCCTCTTCCTCTTCCTCTTC
>JAFGQL010000135.1 GCA_016935695.1 Spirochaetales bacterium | reverse complement strand
GGGGAACACCCGCTTGAGGGATCCGCTTTGGTAAAAGGTCAAAAGCTCGGCTGAGATTGTCCCCGCGGAGGTTGCAATCTCCGCAGTTTCCTCCAGGGGCAGCGACTTGAGACCGCCTCCGGGGTAAAACTTGAGGGGCGCTTCCTTTTTTCTGGTCGTCTGCCCCTCGGAGTTGCTGCCGGACACACAGGGAAGAAAAACTCCCGCCGGCGTGGTTATTTCCACCGGACACTGAAGGAGCACAGTGTCCACCTGCCCCTTTGAATCGGTCCTGACAATTCCCTTCCCCTGTTCTATTAAATACGCAATCATGGCTGCTCCCCTTTGTATGGATATATTGCAGGAACTGTACCAGGGTTTCATTCCTGGACAGAAGTTTTCCTGTTTGCCGAAACAATAAAAAACACCGGCACATACAGCCGCCGCTAAAATCGCAGGCCCCGCTCATCTGTACTAGGTGTGGACATGCATGTAGTTTCCCCCTCACGACAGTCACATGAATGAAGATTCGGGTGCAGTTCAGAGGCCGCGGTTTATGAGCACCTCGACAGCCGAGACCAGGCTGTCGAGATCGCCGCGCTTGGCGGCAAGAGCGCGGACCACAAAGCCCATACCGCCCCTTAAGGGATGGGCTGCGTAAAGGGGGCCCGGCTTTCCGGTCGACACAGCTTCGGCGAAGGTCGGTACCCGGTTGGGCAGTGTTTCGTTTCCGGGTCTACCCAGCTCCTGCCAGACGCTAAAGGGCAGGCCCAGGCAGTACACGGTGATCATGTGGTTGAACCCGTAAAAAGCCGCCGGCCCCAGGGGCATGTCAACGCCGGGAATACAGCGGAACCGTTCGAACAGCACGGGCTTCCCGTCAACGGTCACCTTCATTTCCGACCTGTAGGAATGAAACTCGAATGACTCCCCGTTTTCGCTCCGGCCCGCCTGGATCCAGTCGGAATATATGAGTCGTGCGCCGGCTGCAAGATCCCAGCTCACCTGCTGTGAGTACCGGGCTTCCCTGTGGAGCACAGAGGGCTGTGGAAAAAACGCGAAGGCGCCCCCGGATTCAACCCATCCTGCCACATTGAACACGGAATCCCGTCCGCTTACATTCCGGTAGATGTGGGTGTTGCCCTGGCTTCCCAGAACTGTGCAGGTCCCCGTCTTTCCGAGAATCTCAAGACCGACCCTGTCCCCCTGGAGCATTCCGCCGCCGTGGTTCGACAATACCAGACGCACACCATCCTGCTCCCGGGAAGCGGTTTCGAAAATCTTCAAGGGGCTCTGGTATACCATTTCGGTTATGCGCGACCTGCCCCTTGTTTTTTCGACGGTTACCCGGTTCTCCATCTATTGCCTAAAGTCCCAGTTTGATCAGAAGCCCGCAGACGAGAATGATCGAACCTGCAACCGGATGTGCATACCCATGAAGTTTAACAGGCAGAAACTTCAGGCCGAATGTTGAGGCAAGCACCATCACCAGCATGGTAGAGAGGGTTCCGGCAAGGAACACGAACGAAACCAGGAGGGCCGCGGGAATGCCTATTGTCGCCGCAGGATAGATAAAAAGAGGGATGAGGGGCTCGCAGGGCCCGAAGGCAAAGATAATGAACAGGATCCATCCTACAAGTGTGTTGCTTTTCGGCGTAACAGGGCTGGACTGCCGGGCTTTCATCGTGCTTATGCCCCATACCATGTAGGCAAGCCCGAAAGCAATAAAGAACCAGGCCGCGACATCTCCCCGTACGCTTTCAATGGCAGTCAAAAGATCAAGCTGTATACTCAGCCCCAGGCCGATGAATCCGATGAGGATGGAACTCAGGACATGTCCGGATCCGGCAATAAGGGTAATGGCCGATGTTTTGGCGACACTCCAGTTCCGCGCCCTTCCAAGGGCTATAAAAGGGACGTAATGGTCGGGTCCGGCTACAGTATGCAGGACACCGGTCAATACTGCAGTTACAAGTAATGCTGATAGATTCATGTTTCTCTCCTAAAAGTATATATTCTCAGTCGCGCGTTAAAGCCGCTTTGCGCGCGTTTACAATTGCTTCGATCACCTCGTCGATGCCGGTACCGTTGACGGCCTGGGTAAAGACGAAAGGGCCGTTGTCCCGCATTTTCCTTGAGTCGCGTTCCATGACTTCCAGACTCGCGCCCACATATTGCGCGATATCGGTCTTGTTGATCACCAGGAGGTCCGACTGGGTGATTCCCGGGCCGCCCTTCCTGGGGACCTTGTCTCCGCCGGAAACGTCGATGACATAGACGGTAAAATCCGCCAGTTCCCGGCTGTAGTCGGCGGCCAGATTGTCTCCCCCGCTTTCCACAATAAGCAGATCGATGCGTCCGCTGAAGGTCTCCATCAGGTCCTCCAGGGCGTTGAGGTTGAGGGACACATCCTCCCGGATGGCGGCGTGGGGACAGCCTCCGGTTTCCACCGCGCGTATCCTGTCATGGGGGAGCGCGTCGTTGCGCATCAGGAACTCGGCGTCCTCCCGGGTAAAGATGTCATTGGTGACGACACCCAGACTCATGGAATCCCGCAGTCGCTCGCAAAGGATCTTGACCAGTGCAGTCTTTCCACTGCCTACCGGCCCTCCGATACCCACCGTAAACGCCCGTTTAGAGAAATCCCGGTGTTTCAGTACCGGATCCCTCATCGCGTATGAACCCGCGTCTTCCATGGGCGGATGACTGTGGTCCGCGCCGTGATGCCGCAGTACTGTACGGTTGTAAAACTCGATCATGACAACACTCCTTTAAAAACAAATTACTGGAAAAACTCTTCATTCAATTCTGGAACAGCTTCGTGTACAGATCCCGGTGGGCGCCCACTGCAATTTCGGTGAGGACGGCCGTCCTGGCCGCGTCCCCGTATCCTGTGTATTCAAAGGACTGGAGGCATTGCCCGGCATACTCAAGGGCTTTCCTGGTGAGCTCCACGCCTTTGGACGGACCGATGACGCCGAGACGAACCGCCGCGCCAATCTGGTCCCGTACCGTTGTGTACTGCCAGAGGGCGCCTGAATCCATGATCACTTCGTGTAACGATGGCCGGGGATGCTGCTCAGCCGAGTCGAGGCCCCAGGAGCAGGCCATAACGGCAAGAAACAGCGGTTCAATGCCCCAGCGGGACAAAAGCCCCTGGGTACCGGCGGATACAGGTTCGGAAAACAACACCGGCATAAGCCTCTGCCATCCGCGGCCCAGGGCGATCTGCGCCTTTCTGACATCGGGGTTATACAGGGCCGCATCATATTCGGCCGCCGCCTTCCCGTCGGGTTCTTCGCCATCAAGGATCCCGTGGATGATCCCTCCGATGTAGGGAAGATCAAAGGTCAAGGTCTGATGGACAATGCCCCGCAGGTATGCCTCAAAAGAGGGAAGATCGGCTATGGAGCCGGTTTTC
>JAFGQL010000134.1 GCA_016935695.1 Spirochaetales bacterium | reverse complement strand
CCATATACAGCACATCATCTTAATGAGATGGGATATCCTAAAGAGATGGTCTGATCCATTTACGCAGTAATATTCAGGCTTTTATATATAACCGTTAAGAAACGGTTAAGTGTAACTTAAACCTGAGCGTATAAAGTCACCGTGAATATATTGAACCCCTTTTCCCAATTTCAATTCCCGCTGATGAAATATTTGAAAAATCTACCGGAGATGAATTAGACTCTATAACTGAACCGCAGTCTCATTATTGCAGGATTTGAAGGATGGTACACGTATAAATGAGGGGTGCAATGAGACGCGATTGGACGCTCCGCCCTGTAATTTATTTATGGGCGGATATTGATGATCGCTCCCAGTGCGTACGAAATAGATAATGAAAGGGTGAAAGATATGAACCATGGCGCTGCAAAGACCATTCTTCTTGTAGAAGATCAGGCCATTATCGCAATGATGGAAAAAAAGGAATTGGAGAAATACGGTTATGCCGTCCACCATGTGGTAAAGGGCGAAGATGCTGTTAAGGTTGTCCTTGAAAATGCATTTCCTGTTGATCTTATTCTCATGGATATTGATCTTGGCAGCGGCATTGACGGCACACAAGCTGCGGAGATGATACTTCAGCATATTGAAATCCCTGTTGTATTTTTATCTTCCCATACCGAAAAGACTGTGGTTGAGAAAACAGAGAAGATTACTTCCTATGGTTATGTTGTGAAGAACTCCGGCATTGTCGTTCTTGATACGTCAATAAAAATGGCTTTTAAGCTGTTCGAAGCTAATAAAAAGATTACGAACGAACTGGCTGAACGGAAACGGGCGGAAGAGAAGATCCAGGAACTGGACATCCGCATGCGGAAACTGTTTGAAAATGTGCCTGATCTTATTTACCAGTTCACGCGGAAACCGGATGGAAGCTATTGTGTTCCCATTGCTTCGAAAGGCGTCATGAAAATTTTCGGCTGCTCACCGGAGGATGTGCGGGATAGTTTTGAACCTATAAGCAGAGTGCTGCATCCGGATGATACCGCGCGGGTAATTGAGGCAATTGAGCATTCAGCGCAAAGCTTGAGTTATTTTACCTGTGAGTTCCGCGTTAATATTCCGGGAAGGAATATTCAATGGATATTTTCCCGTTCGACACCGGAACGATTGCCTGACGGCAGCATTACCTGGTACGGCTTCAACGTTGACATTACCGAGAGCAAAAATGCGGAGCGCCACAGGCAGGCGGAGGAAGACAATCTGCGGATTACCCTGAATTCAATTGGCGATGCCGTAATCTCCACGGATGATCAGGGAAACATTGTACGCATGAATCCCGTCGCGGAGAGTCTTTGCGGATGGAAGGAAGAAGAGGCGCGCGGAAAGAACCTGGATGAAGTGTTTCATATTGTAAACGCCGGTACCCGTGAACGCCTGGCCACTCCGCTCAAGCTTGTTATGAGTACCGGGAAGGCTGTCGGTCTTGCCAACCATACAATGCTTATTTCTAAAGACGGCAAGGAATACCAGATAGCCGACAGCGCTGCTCCAATACTGACATCCGAAGGAGAAATAAGCGGCGTTGTTTTGGTGTTCCGGGATGTGACTGCCCAGTATGAGAAAGACAGACAGCTGGAAGAGCGTCTGAAAGAGCTCAATTGTCTTTATGCCATATCCGAGATTGTCGGAAAACCGGATATCCCGCTTTCGGATATTCTACAGCAGACAGCAGAAGTCCTGCCGGGATCCTGGCAGCATCCACATTTGTCTGAAGCACGGATAACCCTGGACAAACAGGTTTTCCAGACAAGTAATTTCAGTCTGACAAAGTGGTCTCTGGGCAGCACTGTATGTGTTGATGGAAAAGAAAGGGGAGATATCACTGTATGCTATTCAGAGCCGCGGCCTGTCCGTGATGAAGGTTCCTTTTTGAAGGAAGAGAGGAAACTCCTGGATGCAGTGGCTGAACGCCTGGGACGGATAATCGAGCGAAAAGAGCTGGAAGAAAGGTTGCATTCAATTGAATGGATGTTAACGGGCAATAAGGAAAAGAAAAGAAGATTCATACCGGAATACGGTGATGTCGCAGAGTTAAACAAAGACGGTCTTATCCTGACATCGCTTGGCAGGGATAAGCTTTTGCAAATCTCTTCGGAATATCTTGATCTTTTGGATACATCTTCGGCTGTCTATGAAAAAAACGGTGATTATGCTATGGGCATTTTTTCTTCGGGGTGGTGTCAGTTGATGGATGCTGCTTCGCGCAGGTTGTGCGGTACGAATGACAACAAGGAGGCCATCGGCAGCGGTAAATGGCTGTGCCATGAATCCTGCTGGCGTGATGCCTCCCGGATAGCCATTGCAGAAGACAGACCTGTCGACATTGAATGTGCCGGCGGCATACGCATTTACGCACTGCCAGTGCATCTGAACGGTGAAGTGATCGGAGCGATTAACTTCGGCTATGGCAATCCTCCCGAAGATGACAGTACATTACAGAGGTTATCTGAACTCTATAAGATACCGCTTGAAGTACTAAGGAAGAAAAGCGAGGAATACAAGACCCGACCCCAGTTCATCATCGACTACGCGAAGAAACGGATTAAGATTGCCGCCCAGGTTATTGAAAGCCTTGTCGAGCGCAAGCAGGTCGAGAACGAATTACGAAAGAATGAGCATGGTATTCTCATTCAGAAGCAGTACCTCGAAAAAATTCTGGAAACGTCGTCCGACGGGTTCTGGGTAGTGGGCCCGGACAAAAAGATAACAGATGTGAATACTGCGTATTGCCGCATGACCGGCTATACCAGGGAAGAGCTTGAGGTAATGAAAATCAATGACCTTGATGCCGTTGAAAGTCCTGTTGAATCGGAAGAACGGATGAAAAAGATCATTAAGAACGGATCGGACATCTTTGAGACAAAGCACCGATGTAAAGACGGATCATTGATTGATGTTGAATTAAGTGTTTCTTTCCTTGAACGGTCAGACGGAATGTGCTTTGTATGTTTTTGCCGTGATATTACCGACCGTAAGAAAATTGAAACCGAACTTGCAGAAAGTGCAGAACGTTTCGAGGCTTTGCATAATGCGTCGTTCGGCGGTATCGCGATTCACGACAAGGGCATAATCCTTGAATGCAATCAGGGTCTTTCTGAAATGTCAGGATATTCCGTGTCCGAGCTGATTGGTATGGACGGGCTTTTACTCATTGCGCCGGATGACAGGGACATGGTTATGTCCAAAATACTGAGCGGATTTGAGAAGCCCTATGAGGCGAAAGGTATACGAAAGGGCGGAGAAATATTTCCCATCCGTTTGGAAGCCAGAAATGTTCCCTACAAAGGAAGAAATGTCAGGACTGTTGAGTTCAGGGACATTACAGAGAGCAAGCGGGCGGAAGAAGA
The DNA here is from genome assembly GCA_016935695.1 of Spirochaetales bacterium. Lineage (GTDB taxonomy): Bacteria > Spirochaetota > Spirochaetia > JC444 > Marispirochaetaceae > JAFGQL01. Next base: position 13,295 of record JAFGQL010000134.1, on the reverse strand, counting down.
AATACAAAGGCAGCTTACAGAAAAAGAAATACTTCTTAGGGAAGTTCATCACCGCGTGAAAAACAATATCGCGACCATAGAAGGTCTATTATCGCTGCAGGCTGATACAATGGTAAACAATGAGGTTAAAACGGCATTGCATGATGCGGTTTCACGTGTCCAAAGCATGAGAGTCCTTTACGAAAAATTACTGTTGAGTAAGGACCTTGACACCATATCGATGAAAAACTATGCGGAAAACCTTATAGAATCACTTGTCAAGTTTTTTAATCCTGATAACCGCATCAATATCAGAACGCAATATACCGATTTTATGGTAGATGCAAAAAAGGCGGTGTCTATCGGCATCATTATCAATGAACTTTTGACCAATGCTTTTAAATACGCGTTCACTGATCGCGGTACAGGCACAGTTTCCGTTTCTATGGAAAAAGAAGGACACAAAGCGATAATAATTATTCAGGATGACGGAATAGGAATTGATGAACGAATCGTGCATAACACATCACCTGGGTTCGGACTTACTGTTGTTAAAATGCTGGTAGAGCAATTGAACGGCACATACAATATGATAAATGAAAAAGGAACAAAAAGTGTTTTGCAATTTGAAATATAGGGGCGGATACATGAGACGGACCAGATAGGTATATGTATGGTAAACTCAAGGCCAGGATATAGGAGTACCAGTCATGAGTAAAGAATGTATATTTGTAGATGTATTCACCTCCGGCGCGTATGCCGGGAACCAGCTTGCAGTCTTTCCGGACGCGGATGACATGCCGCCGGAACAAATGCAGAAAATCGCCAACGAAATCAATTATTCAGAGACCACATTCATACAGACATCCACAGACAAAAGCGCGGATTTCAGGTTGCGGATATTCACTCCCAGGGCAGAAATACCTTTCGCCGGTCATCCAACAATCGGATCCGCCTATGTGGTGTCGGAATACCTGAAGCGGTGGAAAACAGGGCAGGACACCCTGCGGTTGGAAACCACAGCAGGCATAATCCCCCTCATTAAGAGGAATGGAATCATCTGGATGGAGCAGAACAAGCCTGAGTTCCACACCACCTATTCGGATAGGGAACGCATTGCCGAACTTCTGGGCCTGACACGGCGCGATATATCGGACACGTTGCCAATGCAGGAAGTATCTACAGGCAATAAAATACTTATTGTACCCGCAGTATCCCTGGGTGCAGTTCAGGCAGCTTATGGGAATGCTGTCCGTCTGGATGAGTTTACCCGTCAGACAGGGTGCCTGGCGCCCTATATTTTCACCACCGAAACCCTGGATGCACGGGCATCTGTTCATACAAGGTTTTTTGCCCCCCATTTCGGTATATTGGAGGATCCGGCCACAGGGTCCGCCGCAGGACCTTTGACTGCATATCTGCTGAAGTATGACGTGTTCGGTTCTTCCTTCGAAATTATGAATGAACAGGGCATAGAGATGAAAAGACCGTCAGAGATTCAGATGAACGGAATACTTGAAAGCGGTGATTACACGGTACGAATCGGCGGATCGTGCGCTTATGTCGGCAGGGGAGAGTTTATTGTGTAGATCATGCTTCCATGGGGAGGTCGAAATGACTGTGTAATATGCATATATCTGAAAACAGGTATTGAATGCAAGGAGGACAAGATGAAGAAACAAATTAAAAACAATGTATCATGGGTGGGAAAAGTAGACTGGGAACTCCAGCGCTTTCACGGTGACGAGTATTCCACTCACAAAGGCTCGACCTATAATTCCTATTTAATTCAGGAAGAAAAAACGGTACTCATAGACACGGTCTGGGCGCCTTTTGCAGATGAGTTCGTGCAGAACCTGGCGTCTGAAATCCCGTTGGAGAAGATCGACTTTATCATTGCCAACCACGGAGAGGTTGACCACAGCGGCGCGTTACCCGCTCTGATGGAGCATATTCCCGCCACTCCCATATATTGCACAGCGAACGCGGTTACGTCGTTAAAGGGCCAATACCATAAGGACTGGAATTTCAAGGTGGTAAAGACCGGTGATACCCTGGATATCGGTAATGGAAAATCGCTTGTGTTTGTCGAAATGAAAATGCTCCACTGGCCCGACAGCATGGCAACGTATATGACAGGGGATAACATCCTTTTCAGTAACGACGCCTTCGGCCAGCATTACGCGACCGACAGACTCTATAATGATCTGGTGGATCAGTGCGACCTTTTCAGCGAGGCCGTGAAGTATTACGCAAACATCTTGACGCCTTTCAGCGGTATCCTTGCGAAGAAACTGGAAGAAGTCCTTGCTCTGAATCTTTCCATAGACATCATTGCGACAAGCCATGGCGTCATCTGGCGCGATAATCCCCTGCAGATTGTCCAGAAGTATGCCCAGTGGGCGGCCAATTATAAAGAAAACAAAATAACGGTCATATATGACACCATGTGGAACGGAACGAAAACCCTTGCCGAGTCAATAGCCGACGGTATACGGAGCGCGGACCCGGAGGTCGCGTTAAGCGTGCACAATCTTGCCAAAAGCGACGAAAACGATCTGATTACCGGAGTTTTCACGTCGAAGACCGTGGTCATCGGATCTCCGACGGTATCCAACAGCATCCTCCATTCAATTGCCGGGTTTTTGCATCTTGCAAAGGAAATGAAATTCAAGGAAAAGAAGGCGGCGGCTTTCGGCTGTTACGGCTGGAGCGGAGAGTCCGTAAAGGTCTTGAACGGGCTCCTGTCTGAGGCCGGGTTTGAGATCATCGGCGAAGGGTTCCGGAACCAGTGGAACCCGGACGAAAGTGCCAGAGCCCGGGCCTTTGAGTTCGGAAAACAGATAGCCCGGGCATAAGGGAAACACGACAGGGCATTCTTTTTCCGCTGTGCTTTTAGCTTCAGAATTTGATATTATGTACTCATGTCCTGCATATTTGAACGCATACCCAAAGAGAAGCTTTTTGTCATAGAGCCTCTATGGCAAAAATTGAACGCAATCCATGCTGCGGAATCTCCCTATTTCAGGCAGCATTATGCTGCATTCACCTTCGAACAGCGAATACAGAAGTTCCTGGCGCTGGATGATGAATACATACGCATCGACACTGTATACAATGCCGAGACACTGTGCGGATATTGCATTTCCACCGCCCTGGAAAAGAACGGAGAACTGGAATCCCTGTTTGTCGCGGAAACGGAACGGGGGAAAGGGCTGGGCGAGAAGCTGGTGCAGGCCGGCACAGGGTGGATGAGGGAACGCGGCTGCACGGTCATACGCGTTTCTGTTTCCTGGGGTCATGAATCCGTATTCGGATTCTATGAGCGCATGGGATTTTTTCCCAGGTTGACCTGTCTGGAATTGAAGGCGCCCGGTTGAAGATTCTTTCTTTGACATAATAACTGCATTCGATACCGTAAATTCCGGCCGGAATAAAAAAAATGGACAACATGACTTGACCTTCCAGTTACTGGAACCTGTACGCTGACTTCATGCCCGAAAGCGGTGAGGAACGCGCGACTTCCGTGCCGGGCAGAATTGACGCAACTAAAACCTAAGGAGGAAGGTATGTATTCAATAGGTCAGTTTTCCGTCATGACGAAAATTCCCCCGAAGACATTGCGGTACTATGACGAAATCAACCTGCTCACACCCGCAACGACCGATGCAAAAACAGGATACCGGTACTACGATGACGACTCGGTGGTGACCGCCCAGCAGATTCTTGTGTACAAATCCTGTCAGCTGCCTTTGACTGATATAAAGGACGTTCTGGAAAAAAGAGGATCAGGGAAAGGTCTTGCCGGGATTCTAAAGACACAGCTTGTCCTGCTTGAAGAAAGAATGGCGGCAATGGACAAAAGCAGGCACCTTCTTTCGGAAATGCTGCGCTCCTTTGAAACGGCAGGGCCGAACCGGGTCATGGTTCTTAAGAAGGACGAACGCCCGGTACTATCCATCCGGGCCCGCGGGGGCCACGAAACAATAGGGGAGACCCTGAGCACGTTGTTTGAGACGGTCTTCTGCGAAGGCTTTGAAGTTACCGGTCCCCACACCATCGTGTGGCATGAGGAAAGGAATTTTGATGCGGATACAATGGATATGGAACTGTTCATACCCGTCAACCGGAAAGAAAGGATAGAAAATGACTATTACCGCATCCGGCCACAGAACAAGTACTGCACCTTGCTGCACTCAGGCGGTCTTCCTGCCGTTTCCGACAGTTACCGGCTCATTTATGAATTTATCAGACAGAAGGGACTGCAGATAACAGGTCCGGCGGAAGAAACCTATACAGGCGGGGGAAAATTCATCAATCCCCTGACAATGAAGGTTGAGATCGCCGTGCCGGTGGGGGAAGCCGTATGAAAACCCTTATGGACATGAAATGGAAGGAACTGGAAGGGCTGGACAAGCAAAAAACCTTTTTTTTTCTGGTTGCCGCCCCCATTGAAGAGCACAGCCTCCACCTGCCGCTTGGTGTGGATGTTTTCCTGGGTGAACACTGGCAGAATCTCGCGGTGGAAATCCTTGAACGGAAGTATCCGCAGTACAGTTTTGTTGCATTGCCCTTTCTTTACCTCGCTGCGGGAAGCATGCCGGGGTTTCCCGGATGTATGTATATAAAGGCCCGCATGTTACGGAAGGTCATGGTACAACTCCTTTCTTCCATAGCAGAATGGGGTGTGCAGCATCTGGTTATTGTCGCTTCTCATGGCGATCCGTTCCACAATGTGGCAATTGAAAAAGCGTGTGATTCAGTCAATAAAAAGTACAGGACAAATTACATATCGCCTCTCGGGGCCATGTTTTCCAACAAGGAACTTGATCTTGATATAGGTCTTGAGAAAGGCACCGCCCGCATGCTTGAGCGTTTCCCAGATGATTATCATGCGGGTTGGGTGGAAACATCTATGATGCTGGACATACATCCGGATACGGTAGGACCTGTCCAGGACCTTCCGGATGTGGTGGTGCGTGAAAAAGAGATGATTTCGCCAAAAACATATGCGGCAAAAACCCAAAATTACGGCCATCTTGGATATCCGCGTCTTGCAAGCAAAGAGCTGGGAACTGAGCTTAACCGTTCAACTGCCGGGTATATTGCCGATGTGGTGGATAAGATGATTCAAGGTGAATCGGCGGATCTATACCGGCACCATTTTCTGTATCGGATTCCTTTTATACGGCTGTTTACATAGACAGAAAAACAATACGCGGTTGGGATGTCGAATATTCCGGCTTTCTTTATCCCGGCTTGTATGTTACAGTGAGAGCTGGTTTCTTTTTATGCGTGATAAAATTAACTGCCGCCCGGGGTGTGCGGCCTGCTGTATTGTGATCTCAATTTCTTCACCTTTACCGGGAATGCCGGACGGCAAACCTGCCGGGGTGCGCTGTCCGCATCTGGATGATAAAAATTGCTGTACCATCCACGGAACAGAGGATTACCCCGAGGTTTGCAGGGAGTTTTCCGCAACACGGGAAATGTGCGGCTCTACAAACAGCGAGGCATATGCATATCTCGCATATCTGGAAAATGCTACAACATGATATGTATGTTGTGCTAAACTGAAAGTCACTGAAATGTAAAGTTAGTGAATATATGTGTATCTATAAACGGTTTGAGGTATATGGTTAAAAAGATTATCAGTTTTACAGCTGCGGCCAAGTGTTGCATCATGGTGTATTCAGTTTTTGTTTTGTTCCATGTGATGGTGATTCTCATGGTAGGTATCTTCAGGACTGTTCCCCTCGATCTTATCTGGTACAATGACCTCAGAACTTACCCGCCGCTCTTTATTTTTGAAATTTCCGCGGTTGTGGTGCTGCTGGGCTGCCTTTTCCTGACCCTGGTACACGCGCAGTTTGTTCCTGTTCAACGATTGAGAAAAATTGCACATATATGTATGTGGATATTTGCAGTATATTTCTTCCTGAATACCATTGCCAATTTATACGGAGAGACCCTCATAGAAAAATCCTTCATATTGGGCTCCATCCCATTGTCGTTCTGCTCCCTCAGGCTGGCTCTGGAACGTACTGTCTCGTCCCGTGTGGGCGATAGCATATAAGGATGGTACAGCACCTTTCTGTCTTCAGAAAATAGTATGTCCCTATTTATATATATGCTATAGTATATTCATCAAGGGGGCATTAATGGCAAAAATGAAGGTTCATATTTCCCGGGTTGTTCTTCTTTCGGTAATTGTCGTTTTCGTCACAATCGGCGCATATATGCACCAGGTGAAGGGTGGTGGCCCGGACGGATTCCCTTCTGTGCATGCTCTATGTCCCTACGGTGGATTGGAAAGCTTGTATTCGCTTTTTTCCAGCGGATCACCTTTGGACAAGATATATGCGGGCACCATTTCTTTGTTTGTGATTACCATTGTTATTGCTTTCATCTTCAAGCGGGGGTTTTGCGGATGGATATGCCCGTTCGGAGGATTGCAGGAACTTACCGGGCTGATAGGGAAGAAAATGATGAAGCGGCAGTTTGCTATGCCTCATCGGCTTGATAAGTACTTAAGGTATGTAAAGTACGGAGTGCTCGCGGTATCGGCTGTAATGGCGTGGGTAACTGCTACTCTCTGGATTTCTCCTTACGATCCATGGGCTGCGTATGCCCATCTTGGAGAAGGGGTGATTGCGGTGTGGGACGAATTTGCAGTGGGGCTGGTGTTTCTTGCCCTTACATTTGTCGGTTCCTTCTTCTACGACCGTTTCTTCTGTAAGTACCTGTGTCCTATGGGAGCATTCCTGGGGATAGCCTCGAAAGTAGGTTTGGCGAAGATATCGCGGAATGCGGATACCTGTATCGATTGCGGTTTGTGTACCAAAAAATGTCCAATGAACATCGATGTGGCAAAAGCCGAAGATGTCCGTTCTGCCGAGTGTATAAACTGTCAGCGTTGTGTGGAAACGTGTCCGAAGAAAGGTGCTCTGGAGAACAGGATTGCAGGAAGCTCGGGTATTACTCTTAAGCCGTTGGCTGTGGGTGTCGGGATACTTCTGCTATATTTCGGTGGTATCGGTGTCTCTGCCCTTTCCGGAACGCAGGCATTACTGCCAGGACCGGTGAGCGAAAGCTCTGTTACTGTAAATGACCCAGATGACCTAAAAGGCTATATGACCTTAGAGGATATATCAACCGTAATGGGCCTGACGATTGAAGAAGTGTACCGACGTATGGAGATACCTGAAAAAACACCGGGAGATGTTCCTGTAAAAGAGTTGTCCGGTTTGGTGCCGGGATTTGATTTTCATGAGGCCAGGGAAAGATTAAGGAAATAGGCGTTACTAATTTCCAGTGATGCAGTAATTTCACTCAGCTCTGAGCACCGGAATTGGTATAGTCATTTTAAGATGAAATCCGGGCCTGGCGTCTGTAAGAACTTCCATGGTGCCGCTTAAAAGCCCGGTCACGATCCTCTTTGCGGCAAACAACCCCATCCCCAGGCCGTCGGACCTTTTTCCCATTCTGTTGAAAGGGGTGAACAGTTTCCGCGCCTTTCCTTCCGGGATGCCCTTTCCGTTGTCTGCGACGGTAATCACCAGGCTGTTTTGATTCCTGGAAAAGATAATACAGATGCATGCATCTGCTTCCCTTTTTTCTTCAAAGGCGTATTTTATGGAGTTTTCTATCAGTTCATGAAGGACAAAACGGATACTGTCGGCAGGGAAGGGGAAGGGCTCTTTGCCGGTTCTGTATTGAACCTCTAAACGGACGCCGAATTGACCGGCGTTGATGGTTTCAGACTGAAAGCTTGTGTATAAAAGCTGTTCAGGCGTTCCTGTTTCCCACGTGTGGTACTCAGATACGGATGAAAGGCGCCTGAACAAATCCACCATCTCCCTGATCATTTCTATGTTGTGCTCGGTGATGACTGCCGCCTGATGCAATGTCAGGATGTCGTCCTCTGTCAATGCGGTTTTTTTCTGAAGGCACATGTTAAGCCGGTTTTCCATGACACTGACCGCGGTAACGGTATTACCCAACGGCGTATTGATATGGTGGGCGAAACCTTCCAGGAGTTTTCCGAGGCCTGCGTAGCGCTCCGTATCCAGGAGATGGCGGGTCCTGTGGAACTCTATCAGTCGTGCGCCTATTCCGCGGGCGATCTCCCTGGCCTCGGCAAGGCTTGCGTCTCCCACGTCAAATATCATGTACCCGAAGCCGGTCTTTCCTGTCTGAAGACCGCAGAACAGTTTATTGCCGCCGGCTTTCATAGTAATGAAATCGCCTGCGCACAAGTCGGAAACAGCGCAGTAGCGAATTTCGCCGGTCATACAAATGGTCATGAGCTGGTCCCGGCCGCACCTGGGTGATAACTCGTGATCGATGATGATGGCGGCTTTTGAGAGGTTGAACTGATCGGAAAACCTGGAGAGGACCTGGGGAAACTGAAATTCATCTGTGGCGGCATGGAGGGCTTCCTGCAGCATGAGAACATTCCGCCGGTGTTCGCGGATACGTATATTGTATTCCCGAATTTTAAAGGCCAGAAAATCCGGGAGACCGCGTATGATCTTGAGTCTTTCCTGAATTTCTTCGCTTTTATGTTCAGGCAATGTATGGGAAAGTGTTTCCAGCACCTGATTGAACAGCATGAAGACACTCTGCTGGCCCAGCACAAGGAGGGCTTCATAGTACAAAGATTCAATTTCCGGAAAGATCTGTTCAGTGGATTGGATATCGGAGCGGCCGGCCGCGATTCCGGATACTACTTCAAGAGTGCTTTGGGACAGTTGCTGATAATGGGAACTTGCCGAGGCGGGGGAGCCTGCCGTGCAGCCGCAGGAGTTTCTGATGATGAGTTCCGGTTCTACGAGGGTGTCCATGGGGAGCGGAATACCGTTCATAAGGTGTTCCGTCATGAGAAACAGTGACTGCTTGGCCTGAAGAAGAATGGGATGGGAAACACTGGAAATTGTGGGAGACACCGAAAGACAGAAATCCCTGTTGTCGAACCCGCAGACGGCCGGTAAGGGTATTCGATGAGGTGAACTGCTGTTGTGTTCATTGAATTTACTGATGAAACCGAATGCCATATCATCATTGCACGCGATGAGGGCCTGGGGGATTTCAATACCTTTTTCATGGATTTTTATCCATGCCAGAGCGGTTCGTTCTCCTCCCTCAACCTGGTAATTGCCGTCTATATCCCACTCCGGTGCCACTTCCAGGTTATGATAAGCCATGCGTTCAATGAAAGCCTGCCGGCGCAGCTCCGAGTCTGGGTGCCCCTTTATGCCGTTTAAGATTGCGATCCGGCGGTACCCGTGGGTCTGGACGAGATGATCGACAACTTTGTGAATTCCCGCGACATTGTCCAGGTAAATGGAAGGAATGCCCTCAAGGCGGGACATGCAGTTAATGACCGGTTTGCCGGCAAAGTTGTCTTTAAGGAAATCTGTGAAACGTAACGGGCCTTTGGTGTACGAAAGGATTCCCCCGAGGGTGATGATCCCGTCAAAAGAATCTGAACGGGCAATGAGGAATATCCTTGCATCGCTGCCAGAATAGTCAATTTTGTAGGGCAGGAGATTGTTGTCAAAGAAACACAGCTCTACATCGATGTTCCTGGCTCTAAGGATGCGTTGTGCCGACTTAAGGCCCTGAAAGCAGCTCAGGAAAATTTCATCGGGATAACTCGGAGCGAATACGGCGAGGCGGATCATATTTCCATTATCCTCTATCCAGCGGCCCGCCGCAAGTTATCCGCCCCGGTGCCGTTGAAAACCCGGACATGTGCTTTCTCTGTTAAAAGTCGAATTCCCGCCAGCCTTCAGCCTCTATGATGCGCTTTTGTTCCTGTATACCGTCTATCGCGGTAATTTCTCCGGAGAGGAGTGTCAGTTCTGCCGCTTTCAGGTTGCTTTCAAGATGTTCCTTGCCCCGTGCTTTGGGAATGGCGATAATCCCCTTTGCCATGAGCCAGGCGATGCAGACCTGTGCAGCAGATACTCCCTTTGCTCCGGCGATATCACGGATGACCGGATGCTGTAAGGCTTCGCCTTTTCCGAGGGGAGAGTAGGCGGTTATCCTGATCCCCAGGGATTCGCAGGTGTTGAGAAGTTCTTTCTGAAACAGTAACGGATGGAATTCCACCTGGTTTGTAGCCACCGGTAGAGGTGATATGTGGGCTGCTTTTTTGACCAGGTCTGTATTGAAATTGCTGATGCCGATGCTCCTGGCGTATCCTTTTTCTACAAGCGTGTGCATGGCAGTGAAGGTTTCTTCAAAGGGGACATTTTTTGTGGGCCAGTGAATGAGCAGCAGGTCCACGTAATCCGTATTAAGCTCCTTCCGCATGCGGTCGCCGAAGGCCAGGACCTGGGCTTCTTTCTGGGCGTTTTTCTTTATTTTGGTGGTGATGAACAGGTTTTCGCGTTTGGCGCCCGAGTCATGCACGCCCCTGCCCACTTCCTTGTGGTTTCCGTACCCGTCTGCGGTGTCTATATGGGTGTATCCCATGGCAATGGCTTCCTTTACCGTTTTTTCACAGGTACTGCCGGTCAGTTCCCAGGTGCCCAGACCAAGCTGGGGAATGGCGTTTCCGGATTGAAGTTGTAGTGTATTCATTTTTCATCCTTTTGATTGGCGTTCACCTATGTATTTTAACATACCGGTACAAGGTACCTCCACTCTTTTGAGCGGATAAATAATGTTCTGAGACAGTTTTTACTTCAAGAGGGATATGCAGCCGGGCTGGTTGTTTTTATACTTCAAAGATCCTTCGCGGTAAAATGGCGGCAGACATGATACAGTTTTTGTGAACGAGGCATGAAAACGACAGCGACGGAGGGATATGATGAAATACCATTGTTGCCGCGATCAGGGCCGTCGAAGACAGCTACGGTACTCCTCATCATCTTATCGCCGTACAGGGGATGCAAAATTACAGCAGGCACCTTGCATATTACCTTGATCATCCCATAAGCGCCGGTGGAGGAGAGAATATAGTATATGAAACCCACGTGTATAATCCGACCTCGGATTTTGCCGAGCTTGTAACCGGACCTTCAGCAGTTCTACCGGTCATTATCGGTGAGTATGGTCCTGCGTACATGTCGATAGAAGACTGCGGTAATCTGTTCGAACTTGCACAGGAACTCAAAATACCTCTCGCCGCCTGGTCTTTTCATTCAACGGCCGAACCATGCCTGCTCGAGTACTACGGCAAACCTGACTCCATATCTCCCGATGGCCCCCTGACCTCGACCCCCGACTGGGGGAATTTCGTGAAAACTGCCTTGTCATCCGATTACGGATCTCCGTTGGTGAGGGTGTTGGATATATCACCTGACAGCGTCATGTACGGCTGCCGGAGAGTATCCCGTAATAATCAGCGCTACGGATAACGAAGGAAATGTAAAACGCAGGAGCAGTCTCATGTCTGTCATTGAGCTTGCTGATGAAGATCTGGCGGTATACGCAGATGGAATTGATATTCGTGTGTATCCCTGGGGTGACGGAGTCGTGACCGATACTGAAGAGTATTATGACGGACATGAAAGTCTCAAGTTTACGTATAGTTTTTCTAACTTCTGGGCCGGATTCGGATTCGGCCTGACCGGTTCCGGCAACGGGATACAATTTAAACCCTGATATCAGCGCCTTCAGGCCTGGTGAATGTTCAAGACCGACGGAATGGTGCGTATGCTTTTGAGGACCGGGTCGAAGTCGCTGCCGTTTTCCAGTTCCATGGTAAAAAAACCTGTAAGGTTTCCCCTTTCGTTTTCCTCGAGTTTTCCCTCTATCAGGTGTCCCCTGAATTTCTTAATGGCCCCTTCTATTTCCGAAAACAGGTCCGAGGTTTTCCGCGACGTCACCTGAAAACGCTTGGTGGCTTTTGGGGTTTTTGCTTCCCATTCGACTTCCACCGCGCGCTCATCGAACTCTGGTATGTTCTTTAGGTTTGTGCAGGATCTTTTGTGGACAATGATTCCCCTGCCCCGTGACACGTAACCGATGATATCGTCGCCGGTTGTCGGGGCGCAGCACTTCGCCATGGAAATCATCATGTTTTTAATGCCGCCTATTTTAAAGGTGATCTTCTTTTTGTCGAACACCTGTTTGATGACTTCCTGTTCTCCTTCGGTCTCGGGAGGTCTGTAGGGTTCTTCGGCTGCAGCCTCGCGTTTGAGGTTTTTGGCGATTATGTTTTTGTCGATGATGAGGTTTTCGTCGTGTTTATTGAGCCATTGGCGGATTTTTCCCCGTGCTCTGGCTGTCTTTACAAAGCGGAGCCAGTTTACATGGGGGTGCGCCTGGGGATTGGTGATGATCTCGACTACCTGGGTATTACGCAGTTCGCCATGGAGGGGCAGGATAGACCCGTCGGCCTTGGCGCCGATACAGCGGTTGCCGACTTCCGTGTGGATATGGTAGGCGAAATCCAGCGGTGTGGAACCTTTCGGCAGCTCTACAATGTCGCCGTTGGGGGTGAATACATAGATGGAGTCTTTTAGTATTTCGTCCTTTATTTCATCCAGGAATTCACTGGAGGAATAGGCTTTTCCGTTGAGGCTTTTTAGTTTGTTGATGATGAGCAGTTCGTCGTTCTGCATCCGCCGGTTCCTGCGTTTGTAGGCCCAGTGGGCGGCAATACCTTTTTCCGCTGTCTGGTGCATCTCCTGGGTCCGGATCTGTATTTCCAGCTGCTTGCCTTCCCAGCACATAACGGTTGTGTGAAGGCTCTGGTACTGATTGGACTTCGGCATTGCAATGTAATCCTTGAACCGCCCCTCGATCGGAGGCCACAGCTGATGGACAAGGCCCAGCATGGCGTAGCAGGCGCTGGATGATTCGCAGAGAATTCGGATGCCGAAGAGATCGTGTATTTCATCGAAGGCCTTTTTACGTTTTTTCATTTTCTGATAAATGGAATAGAAATGCTTGGCCCTTGATTCGATGGAAACAGACAGCTCATGTTCCCTCGCTTTCTGAAGGATCGTTTTTTCTACTTTTATCAGGTAAGACTCGCGCTTGCTTTTCTTTACCGCGAGGGCGTCCTTGATCTGTGTGTAGGCATCCGGGTTCAGGTATTTAAGGGACAGGTCTTCCAGCTCGATTTTCATCCAGGAAATACCCAGTCTGTCGGCCAAAGGTGCGTAGATGTCCAGACATTCGGTGGCAATTCTCCGGCGTTTTTCGTCCGGCAGATAGTTGAGGGTGCTCATGTTGTGGAGTTTGTCGGCCAGCTTGATCAGGATGATCCGGATGTCCTTGGTCATGGCGAACAGCATTTTCCGGATAGTCTCGGCCCCTTGTACCGATTTACTCTTGGCTTTCAGGATAGAAATTTT
>JAFGQL010000019.1 GCA_016935695.1 Spirochaetales bacterium | reverse complement strand
CCGGTCCTGCGGAAAACGGGTATTCAATGAACAGGCTTTGGTAGCGGAGTATGCCTTCTATGGGCTCGCTCTGGGGGTGGATTACTGCCATCGATCCCCACTGGAGCCCGATACCCATGCGCCCGGCTGGGTAGAGTACTATCAGTCCGTCGAGGACGGGCGACCAGGGCCAGGCCCCGGCGCTGTCCAGGTGGGATCCGAATTCTCCGGTGAATATGCCAAGACCAGTACTGAGTTGAAGGGCTGCCCGGTTCCGGCCGGTCTCGGGGGATGCCGCGGTCTGGCAGATTGCCCCCTGTGCAAAGAAACAAATGAGCAGGTACATCATGATGGTACGGCGGCCTGGGGTTTTCATGGCAGACACTACTCAGTGTATCAGGTTTTTCCTGCAGTACAAGTCATTTCCGGTTTGTGGATTTTTTTACTGTTCCCCGGTATGATGCGGGGGTGAAGGAAAAAGAGCTTTCTTTGCCTGTATTCTACGATCCCGACGCCGCGGGCTGGTATGTGTTTTCCCATGAATACACCTGTATCGAGGTCCGGCCCGGCGAGCTTTCCTCGGTGGTTGACGGGTTGCGGGAAGTGACCGGCCTGGTACAGTCTATGGGCCTCTGTGCGGTGGGCTTTATTTCCTATCAGGCTGCGCCTGCCTTTGATCCGGCAATGGGTGTTCCCTGTCAGGCGCTCCTCCCCCTTCTTTCTTTCCGTGTGTTTCACACTGTGCGGTTTGTTCCCTGCCTTTCCGTGGAAGACCGCTGCCTGTTGTTTGGCCGGCAGGAAGGGGACGTTGTCGGAGCCCCTGTCTGGGAAGGTGTCCCTGCATCGGAGTATGCCGGTGCCTTTGAAGAAATCAAAAACTGTCTTGCCCGGGGCAGAAGCTATCAGGTAAACTATAGCTGCCGCTTCAGGTCCGGGGATTGTGCCCTGCTGAACGGGAGGAGTTACCGCTTGTTCGCCCTTCCTCAGGGATATTTCGGATACTATCAAACCCCTTCGGTAGAGGTGGTTTCTTTTTCTCCGGAGTTGTTTTTCCGGAAGGCCGGCAGCCGGATAACGGCCCGGCCCATGAAGGGTACTGCTCCCAGAGACAGGGATCCTGTCCGGGACGCGGCTTTGCGCGGCTGGCTGTCCGCCTCAGAAAAAAACAGAGCGGAAAACCTCATGATTGTGGATATGCTGCGGAATGATCTGGGCCGTCTGGCTGTTCCGGGAACTGTAAAGGTGGAGAACCTCTACGGGATTGAGACCTACCCTTATGTACACCAGATGGTGTCCACGGTACGGGCCCGTACCCACGCCCCGGTCCATGAGGTGATGGAAGCCCTCTTTCCATGCGCCTCCATTACAGGCGCGCCGAAGGTGGCGACAATGGATATCATTTCCCGGTTGGAGACGTCGCCGCGGGATGTCTACACCGGGGCTTTCGGGGTGCTGCTGCCCGGCGAAAGGGCTGTGTTCAGTGTGGCCATACGGACCATGTGGCGGGGTGCAGACGATCCCGGGGTGTTCCGTTACGGCGCAGGCGGCGGTATTGTCTGGGATTCTGATGTACGCGGAGAGTGGGAGGAGATGTATCTAAAATTGGGAGTGGTATCATGAGGCTGTTTGAGTCCCTGTTGTGGACCCCGGGGGAGGGGTATTTCCTCCTTTCCTATCATCTGGAAAGAATGGAACAGAGTGCCAGGGAATTATCCTTTCGGTTTTCCCGCAGTCCGGCCATGGGCGCTCTTGAAAGCCTTGGCGCGGAACTGGAATCCCTTTCCCTTTTTGTCGGGCGGAGTAGAAAGGTCCGTCTTTTTCTGGAACAGGGGGGTGTTTTTTCCACAGACCATGAAGACACTGCATTGCGGGAGCCTAAGGGGGTTCTGAAGCTCGCCGCGGCAAAAGAACGGATTGACCCGGATGATCCGCTTGTACGCCATAAGGTTACGGGTAAAACCCTGTACATGGATCCGGTTCCCGCTGTCCCCTCTGTGTATGACGATGTGTTGTTCTTCAATACCCGGGACGAGGCATGCGAAACCACCAGGGCCAATATCGCAATAAAAATGGATGGAACATGGTATACGCCGCCGGTTTCCTCGGGGCTTCTTCCGGGGACCTTCCGCCGTTATCTGATAAAAAACGGACAGTTGAACGAGCGCGTTCTCAAGAAGGAGGACCTCCTTCTTGCCGAGGAAACCGCGCTTATTAATTCGGTCCGCCGGTGGATGCCGGCCCAAGTAATTCCCGGCGGGTGGTGAAGCAGGTGCCCAGGGAAAAAAACATGAAAAGGACAGAGTTTTTCCGCGGTGCCCGGGATACGGTGCCCCTTTTGGTGGGGGCTTTCCCTTTCGGGCTTATTTACGGAACCCTCGCCGTGAGTGCCGGCATGTCGGTACCGGCCGCTCTGGGTATGTCGGCCATCGTGTTTGCGGGCTCAGCCCAGTTTATTGCTGTAGGTCTTATCGGCGCCCATGCCGCACCTTTGGTCATTATCGCAACAACCTTCATTGTCAACCTGCGCCACATGCTTTACGCGGCAAACCTTCTTCCCTATATCTCCCATCTGCCTCAGCGATGGAAAATACCCCTTTCTTTCTGGCTGACTGACGAGGTCTTCGCCGTTGTCGCCAAACGTTATCCTTCACAAGACCCATCAGTCTGTAAGCATTGGTATCAGCTTGGTTCCTCCCTGGCCATGTACCTGAACTGGCAGTTCTGGAGCGCGGTGGGCGTGATTTCCGGCAGTTTCATTCCCGGTATAGAATCCATGGGTCTTGATATCGCCATGGTCGTTACCTTCGTGGGAATGGTTGTACCCTATGTAAAAACCAAGCCCATGGTCTTTGCGGTAGTGACCGCCGGAGGGGCATCCCTTGCCTTTGCCTGGATGCCCTATAAACTGGGGCTCATCCTTGCAGGGTTAAGCGGCATCGCAGCCGGATATGCGGCCATGAGAATTTTCAGGGGGAACGATCATGTCGCTGTATGAGATAGCAGTCCTCGGGGGTATGTTCGCGGTCACCTTCGGTGTACGGTACCTGCTGATAGGGTTTTCGTCCCGTATACGCTTATCCCCCGCCTTTGAGCGGGCTCTGGCTTTTGTGCCGCCTGCCGTCCTGACGGCCATCATTATACCGTCGGTCCTTATGCCCGACGGCAGCCGTTTCGACCTTTCCTTGGCCAATGCCTATATTCCGGCTGCCCTTGCGGCCCTCGGCGCCCATCTTGTCATGCGGCGCCTCATTGTCACCATCGTTTTCGGCATGGCTGTCTTTTTCCTCTGGAAAATGTATTTCTGACCTCTCCATCCCTGTCCTGCCTGTCCTGTATAAATGGCGGAGGGAGCGGTTCAGGTCCTGCGAACCCGGAGGAACCCCGTGATGCCCTTACTGCCCGGCAAGACGCGCGTTGATGCTTGCCGCCGCGCGTCGGCCTTCTCCCATGGCCAGGATGACCGTGGCAGCACCGAGTACGATGTCCCCTCCGGCATAGACCCCGTCCATGCTGGTTTTTCCGTTCCCGTCGGCAACGATATTCCCCCATTTGTTGGTTTCCAGGCCGGGGGTCGTCTTTTCTATGAGAGGGTTGGAATTATTGCCGATGGCCACGATTACCGTGTCGATGTCCATGACGTATTCGCTGTCCTTGATTACCACCGGACGCCGCCGGCCTGAGTCGTCGGGTTCTCCAAGCTCGTATTTGAGCACTTCAAGGCCTGTGACCCTGTCGGTGTCGTTGCCGATGATGCGTTTGGGGTTCCGCAGGAAATGGAACTGTACCCCTTCTTCCTTTGCGTGGGCGACTTCCTCAACCCGGGCGGGCATTTCCTTTTCTGTCCGACGGTATAGCAGATGAACCTCGTCGGCACCCATCCGCAGTGCGCTTCTGGCCGCGTCCATGGCGACGTTGCCGCCTCCGAGTACCGCGACCTTTTTTGCCTGGTAGATCGGGGTGTCGGATCGTTCCTTTTCGTAGGCCTTCATCAGATTCACCCTGGTCAGGTATTCATTAGCGGAAAAAACACCTATGAGGTTTTCTCCTTCTATGTTCATGAACTTGGGAAGGCCGGCGCCGGTACCGATGAATACGGCGTCATAGCCGTCTTTTTCCATCAGGTCGCTGATTTTACGGGTACGGCCGATCAGGTAATTGGTTTTGAGTTCGCAGCCCATGGCTATGAGGGTCTGAATTTCATCCTCTACGATGGCCTTGGGCAGGCGGAATTCGGGGATGCCGTACACCATGACGCCGCCCGGTTTATGGAAGGCCTCGAAAATGGTTACCTGATGGCCTTCCTTGCGCACATCGGCGGCCACGGTGATGCTTGCCGGCCCGGACCCGATGACGGCGACTTTTTTGCCTGTGTCCGGTTTGCATTCCGGGACCGAAGCCGCCTTCGCCTTACGGGCGTAGTCTGCGACAAAACGCTCAATCCTGCCTATGGAAACCGACTGTTCCACATCCTTGAGGGATTTCCCCACGGTACAGTAGAGCTGGCACTGGCTTTCCTGGGGGCAGACCCGGCCGCAGATGGCGGGCAGCAGGCTTGTCTCCTTTATGATGGAAAGGCTTTTCCCGTAATCCCCTTCGGCAGCGGCCAGAATGAATCCGGGGATGTTGATGGCAACGGGGCAGCCCTTGATACAGGGGGCATTCTTGCACTGGAGGCAGCGCAGGGCTTCCACCTTCACCTGTTCTTCGAAATAACCGAGTGCGACTTCGTCCATGTTACCTTTACGCACTTTCGGGTCCTGGGAGGGCATTTCCTGCAAGGGAATGGCAATGCGGTCTTTTGCCTTGAGTTCTTTGCCTTTGAGGTCTTCAAGGATATCGCCTGCCTTCTTTTTCAGTTCTTCCGGGGCAATGTAGCTCATTTCTGTTTCTCCGCTTCTATTTTCAGGTCCAGGTGGCACTTGTGGTGGGCATCATCTTCCTGGGATTTGTAGGAACCCAGACGGCGGATCATGTTGTCGAAATCCACCAGGTGGCCGTCGAACTCGGGGCCGTCGACACAGACGAACCTGGTTTCTCCTCCCACAGTGACCCGGCAGCCGCCGCACATCCCCGTGCCGTCTACCATGATGGTATTGAGGGACACGACGGTGTGAATACCGTAAGGGCGGGTGGTTTCGGCGCAGAATTTCATCATGACCGGCGGACCGATGGCCACGGCAAGGTCAGGATTTTTTTCGCATTGTTCCTTCAAGGGTTCGGTGACAAGGGCCTTGCGTCCGTAGGAGCCGTCGTCTGTACAGATGATGAGTTCATCGGCAATGGCCCGCATTTCTTCTTCCATGATTATGAGTTCCTTGTTCCGGGCACCGATGATGATGATGACCCTGTTGCCGGCTTTTTCCAGGGCCTGGGCAATGGGGTGAAGCGGTGCCACGCCGATGCCGCCGCCGACACAGACGGCGGTACCGAAATTCTCGATATGGGTTGGCTGGCCGAGGGGGCCCAGTACGTTTTCTATGTGCTGCCCCGGTTCGTATGAGGCCAGAAGGTGGGTGGTTTTGCCTACCGCCTGGAAGATGATGGTAACCGTACCTTTTTCTGAGTCGGCGTCGGCAATGGTCAGCGGAATCCGTTCACCGTACTCGGTGTCCAGCTGGATAATGATAAACTGGCCGGGTTTGCGTTCCCTGGCTATGTCCGGGGCCTCGAAGGTCATCCTGAACACTTCCTGGGAAAGCTGGGTTTTCTCTATAATCCTGTTCATGCATTACTATCCTAAGGTTTGTAAAATATAGGGTTCATGTATACCATATTACGGTGAGGAACTAAAGAGGAATCGGGGCAAAAACAGCCGCGTTCTTAACCGGCGGTACCGGCTTCGGAGGGCTATTTTCCGGCAAAGACAGGAACAGGGGTATCCAGGATCATGACATCGTCAAACAGAGAGTGCAGTTCTTCGGGGAACAGCGCCCTTCGCAGTTCTTCTGCGTACAGGTCCAGGGTTTCAATGTTGGCGGGGATGACCTCGATCAGGAGGCGCATCTTGAGGTACTGGTCCCGATCGGTGATCCGCAGAGACGGAGCAAGGTTCGATACACGCATCAGTTCCTTGATATTGGGCAGGAGACGGTTTTTCAGTACCGCCACAAGGGTGTCCAGGGCGTCCGAGGCGCGGCTTAATTCGCCGTCTTCCATGTTGTCCCACGGATCTCTGTCTATGAACGCGCGTACATCCCGGATGACAGAAGGATCGAGCTTCAGTTCATCGAGAATGCCGTAAAACCAGCCGTAGTTGAAACAGGCATTGTATACATCACGAATTTTCCGCGCTGACGAACGGACCTTTCCTTGGTTCATAAAGCGGTCTCCCCCTGGTGTGCTACTCTATGTATCGGCATTTATACAGGCTTCAACACCTTTCTCTTCCCTTCCTGTTCCCTGTTTCTGTGTATATTCAAAGGCGATTTACGGTCCTTCAAGGCCTGTGGCGTCATATTTTCTTGCGGAAGGATGAGCAATAGGGCTACAATGACAGCGCGGAGTGTGCAAGGGCAAGGTTTACAGGGTCATGGTGAATAAATGAGCGGTTTTTCCGGTACCCTTTTGCCGTACCGCAGAATAATGTGTGAAACACAGGAGAGAAGAAATGGCAGTAAGCGTAAGCAGGGTGCTGTTCGCAATGGTTGTCGTCGCCGCCCTTGTCGGGCTGGTGTTTGTGTCGGACCAGCTGTTCGAAACAAACAAAGCTGGGTACTACCAGGTCAAACAGGCGTTTTTATCGGGAAAAATGACTGTCCGCACTGAGCCAGGTGTCTACAACCAGTTTTTCGGCCGGATTACCGAATATCAGTTTTCCGACATGTACTATTTTTCCAAATCGGTCCTGGAAGGAGGGGGCGGCGAGGAGTCCAACCCCATTCAGGTGCGGTTCAACGACGGAGGCACCGCCATGGTGTCGGGGTCCATCAAGTTCAAACTGTCCAGGCGGATTGAGGATCAGCTCGAACTCCATGAAGATTTCAAGAATTACGATGCGGTCAAGCAGGACCTGGTACGTCAGGTGGTGATGGAATCCCTGATGCAGACTGCCACCCTGATGAAGGCGGAGGAATCCTACTCCAGCAGGCGTTCAGAGTTCACCGCCCTGGCTGAGCAGCAGATCCGGGACGGAATTCTTGACACCGAGTATGAAGAGAGGGCCTATCTTGATCCAGATGGCAATGAATTGATCGAGCGCCTGGTCCGGGTGAAACTGGATGAGGACGGTAAACCTGTGGTACGAAAAATATCTCCCTTCATCCGTTACAACATGGAGATCCTTCAGTTTGTCATCAAGGACATTGATTTTGATGAAACCATAGACAGGCTTATTTCCCAGAAGAAACAGGCAGAGCAGGAAAAGGCTGTGGCCAAGGCCCAGGCAGAAAAAGCCCGTCAGGAAGCCATCACTGCAAAGGAGCAGGGTGACGCAAAAATCGCCATTGCTTTAGCGGAAGAAGAGGTGAATAAAATACGGGCTGTGACTCAGGCAAAGAAGGAAAAGGAAGTTGCGGAATTAAAAGCGGCCCAGGAACTGGAGGTTGCACGCTTGAACCGGGAGAAGGCCTCGGAAGAGGCCCGTGCAGAGCTGGTCAAGAAAGAGGCGGAAGCGCGGGCGAACGAACTCCTGGTGCGGGCGGGGCTGACGCCGAGTGAGCGCGCCCAGGTAGACAAGGAAACCGCCATCGGTGTTGCTGCGGAGCTTGCTAAAACCAAGTGGCCCCAGATCATGAGCTTCGGCGGGGACAACAGTGCCATGAATCCTATCGACGCCATCGGTCTTAATCAGATGCTGGACGTGATCAAACGGATGTCCGAAGGGGACAACTGACAAAAAAAACCTCCTTTTGCGGAAAATCCGTAAAGGGAGGTTTTTTATATGCGTTGGAGAATGACCGTGTTATTCCAGGTCGATGTCGCCGATAAGGGATTCAACTTCCTGAAGTGATTTGTTCGCGATCTGGATGGTATTGTCCAGGCGCTGTTCCTGCACCTCGGTACGGGCGATCTGCTCCCGGAGTATTTCTATTTCGGTGGTGAGCCGGTCAATCTTGGAAAGGGCAATGAACTCGTTGTAACGGTTCTGCTCAATTTTTTCGTTGGCATCATTGATCTGCTTGCTCAGGCTCCGATGGGCAACAATGAGTTCGTCCCGGGTTTCCCTTCCGGAGGATATTGAATCCTGGAATTTGAGACGGGCCTTGGAGTCGTTCATTTCGCCCATGATCTTGAGCATGTCGGCTATGGTGCCGTTCATTTTTTCCAGAGCGTCTTCCACTTTCAGAATCTTGTTTGTCCTGTCCTGGACGATGCTTTCCTGTTCCGCAGTGTCTTTTACCAGGGAATCCACTTCGGTGCGCAGCTGATCTACCTGGGTCTGACGGTCATTGACTTCTTTGCTTGCTGTCTCGATATCCACATATTTATCTTCCGGGTTATAGCCAAAAAGCGACCCGTTAGCAATAAAAAGGACCAGTACAAGGGGGAATAGTTTTTTCACCAAGGTCATTTTTATCTCCTTTTGCTCGTTGAAAGTATTTCTTTTTCAATCATATACAAATTATTTGAGTATTGCGAGTAAAAAAAATATTTTTTTACCCGGATTTTGCGGACTTTTTCGACAGTAAAAACAGTTGACAGAATAACCCTATTACCGCCCAGGCAGCGCAGAACAGGAAAGCGCTGTCCATTGAGCAGGTCTGATACAGAAAGCCGCCGCCGGCTGAACCGGCAATGAGTCCGGCAGTAAGAACGCTCTCATGTATGGCCATGCGGTCTTCTCTGTTTCCGCTTCCTGATGCGCCGTGAAAAATACTGTTGGTGTACAAAAGAGCAAAGATAAATCCGAACAGGGCCATTGCCGACGCCGCGGACAGGATGCCCGTAACGGCAGTGAATAAAAAACCGCAGACGGCCAATAACAGCTGTCCGGCGATCATCTGCCGGGAACGGAAATGCCACCAGCTTGTCTGCTTCAGGTACTGAAACCCGAGCAGGGTAGCAGAGGACTTGATGAGGAGCAGTACACCAATGACAGGTTCGCTCAAGGACAGACGGGTACGGGCGTACAGGGGGAAGATGTACAAAAGCGCCCCGGTGAACACATAGGCGCAGAATACTCCGATCCATCCGGCGTAGGTCAGACCTGGTTTGGCCAGACCGGCAGACGGTGTGGAGGGCAGTGTACCCGGATCGGAGGATCCGTGCCGGGGCAGACCGGGGGCAAGCCCTGCTGTTTCCGATAGAGGCGTGCCGCCCTCATGGGGCCGGGGATCGTCCGCTGTTTTCCTTCCCGCAGAATGGGCGCGGTAACCCGTGAAGACCAGGACAAGCAGAGCGCACAGGCTGACAACGGTAATGAGGGGGGCTCTTCCTCCAAGGAGCAGCAGGAGACCGCCCGCGTAGGGTGACAGAGCCGATCCCGACGACCATGAAAGATTGAACCTGCTCAGGGCGGCGCCGAGGTCTTTTCCTTCGAGACCTCTGGAGAGCCACCCCATGAGAGGCGGCCAGAAAAGTGATGTGCTGAACCCGAAAAATATGTATGCTCCAGTGATGAACCATGAGCTTCCGGAAACAAAGATTCCCAGGGCCGACAATGCCATGAACATACTCGCGGTGCTCAACATCAGAGGCGGAGGAAACCGGGAGATGACCCCTTTTGTGCCAAGGCAGCCGAGGAGATAGGCCAGTGCCCACACCCCGTTGATCCAGCCTATGCGGGAAGGGCTCACTCCGAAGGAATCGCTTAAGTAGAAGAGAAGGCCGAAACCCAGGAGACCTATCGCGAGGTTGGCGGCAAAGCTTGTTGCGTATAAAAGAGGCCTGGGTGTGTTGATGCTGTCCATGATCGGATGGAGTCTACCTGTTTTTATTCACCGCCGCAATCGTAGACTATGAATATCAGCTATTTTTTGCTTCTGTTTTCCCGGCGTATTGCCTATAATAGACTATGCGCCAGATAGGAATGACGGAGCCGGCCGGCAAATGAAAGGGCCTGTGACACACATATCCGCAAAAGAAAAAAACACTGTCAGGAATTTGCTGTTGTCCATTATTCCCTTCCGGTTTTTGACCGCTGCCGAGCTGGACAGCCTTGTCGGCGGTCTTGAACGCATGGAATATAAGAAAGGGGAGTATGTACTCCGGAAAGGAAAGAAAGGCCT